>CACYBJ010000071.1 GCA_902772565.1 uncultured Lachnospiraceae bacterium
AGTGTCCAAAATGTGGACAAACATCTTTGACGGAACCTACTCGGGAGAAGGATGCAAGTTCCATCCGATTGCAATAAAGCACGAACTGGCAACTGTTACGGGATCACCGTACGATAATTTCTATACAGTTCCCGCATCCGAAGATTTCCCAAGCAGTCTTGAAGGTATTGCGGGCAGCTACATTCTTTTTGATGCGGATGCCGATTCTCCGTTCTGCAAATACATTGAAGAAAATGCTAGCCTTAAATCTCTCGGATATGACAATGGTTCGCATTATGCAGTAGGCGAAGTAGCAATTGAAATTAATAACAAAACAATAGGAGAAGCTTTTTCCGATCCTTATGTTCGTTTTAATAATTTATATATTCCGGTGAACACTTATTCATTCACCTATACCGACAAAAGTACAGGTAAAACTGTAACAGGTCCATCCAAGTCAGGTTTCTATACCGTAACAATTACCGGTGTCGGAACTAACGCTTCAGGTGCCGATAAGTACTACGGAACCGCTTCCTACACCTTCGCGGTTACCCACGGAACCATTGGCGGACAGGGTACAAAAGCCTATCCTTATACTATTAAGAGTACTGAAGACTGGAACACTCTTGCCGAACTCATTGACATGGGTAACGAAGATTACTATAGTGACGATTACAGCATTTACTATGAACTTCAGAACGACATTACCGTAACACGCTCCATCGGTAAAACTGTTACCGAAACCGATAACGACAATGCTTACAGATTCAGCGGCAACTTCGACGGTAAGGGTCACACGATCACCTTTAACGCAACAGCCGGAAATGATAACTTTGGATTGTTCTCACAGGCGGTATATGCCAACTTTAAGGATCTTACCGTAACAGGTACGATCAATACATCCTATGAAAGTGTCGGCGGAATCGTCGGAAACACAAACGGCGCATGTACATTTACCAACTGCACAAGCGACGTGGCAATTGCAGTAACAGGGAACAAAGGCAACATCGGAGGATTTGTGGGACTCGGCGGCGGAGCCGGAATCACTTTCAATAACTGTCTGTTTTCCGGAGATATTACCGGTACATCAGGCTCCAGAGGCAGCCGCGGCGGATTTGTGGGCTATGCAAACGGACCGCTGGTATTTAACGGCTGCGTAGCCGATCTTGCGAATGATTATTCGGATCGGTTTTGGCCTTATGCTGCGGGAGGAGCAGGCTTTACATTTGACTCTTCGTACTTTGTAAGCGACAGCACACTCCTTGATACCAACCAGGGAATCAAGGCTTATAACACGGCACCGGAAAACCGTCTTTACGGTGTTAAGACCGTTAAGGCAGGAAACATCACTCTTTTACCAGAGGAATATGTATATTCAAAGAATGTGTATGTTCCTGTAAGCTTCGCAGGCTTTAAGTCAGACGTATATGAGGCAGACGAAGCAGTTGACGTGAAGGTGTACGGTGTCGACGATCAGCTCTTGACGGAAGGCACGGACTACACTGTAACAGAGGAAATGACAGACAGCACCGACGAATTTGACGTTTACACAATGACATTTACCGCAGCAGGCAGCAGCTATGCGGGTTCACAGAAGGTGGAATATAACAGAGCAAGAGCCGTAAAGCTTGTAACGGTCGTAGAAATCGATATGAGCGGTAACAAATCCGCACCGAAGAATATAAATCTCTATGAGTACGAGGCTCCTTCAGTTTACCTTGACGGATACGAATTCGTAGGCTGGAAGGTTGACGGCGGTGAAACTGTTACCACAACGGAAGCCTTAAGAGCGGCAATCGAAGCTACAGGTAAAGATTCGGTTGAAGTTCAGTCCGTATACTCACAGAAGGCTGCAAGCTACAGCCTTACAGTTGTAAACGGAACCATTAAGGACAGCACCGAAACTGCAGGAATTTATAAAGCCTCCGATCAGGTATTCGTAACGGCAGATGCCGCACCGGCAGGCAAAGTCTTCAGCCACTGGACCATCAAGCGTGGTGCAGCTGAGGCAATAATTGTCGGTTATGAAAAGACATATGCATTCCGTATGCCAAATGCCGAAGTAGTAGTTACAGCGGTTTATGCGGATGCTGAAACAGAAAAGACAGGCGTTGCCTATCTTGAAAGCTACTACAAGTCAGGCGATAACAAGCTTTCGTTTGTATCTGTCGTAACTGTTCCTACAGACTGCACAATTCTTAAAGCAGGAGTTGTGGCCAATACAGAGGCTGAACTTGGTGATCAGGAACTTACTATTGATACAACAAAGTTTGAAAGTTTCAATTCTTCAACCTGCAGCAACTACAATTCATATAAGTTTACATTTACCAAGGGAAATGTAGCCGAAGGCGAAGTATGGTGCGTAAGGGCCTTCCTTGAGTATGAAGATGCCCAGGGAAAAACACATGTTGTTTACGGCGATATGGTAAGCGTATCACTTGCGGACTTTGCTCAATGAGAGGTATAAGAATGGAAAAAACTAAATACATAGAGCCCGAAATGGAAGTGATTCTTTTTGATTCGGAGGATATCGTAATGGCGTCCAAAGATGATGTGACCGAAACCGGTGAGGGCGGATTAGAATTCTAAAACATACGGCAGCTTGCTTATGCAGGCTGCCGTTTTTTTCGCCAAAATGTATCAAATAAATCATATTATTTTCCCTAATCGGGTAATTATTTGTTCTCCGCCCTTTGCTATGATAAACGCAATGAATCACAAATGAAGCAAACAAATCCGGTGATTCGTTCGGGAAGATGGTTCCCCGTAAAAAGAACCGGTGGCTTGAGGGTTTCGCCTGAGGGCGAATGGTTTGCATCTGCCGACAGAGGTTGCAGATGCTGTTGAAAGGTGGTAAAGAACTATGCCATTAAAAGAATTCATTCCTTACATTAGTATCGGAGTACCGATCCTGTTACTGCTCATAATTATTATCAGCGGTTACGTAAAAGCACCAACGGATATGGTTTATATCATTTCCGGTATGAGAAAGAGACCAAGATATCTTTCGGGAAAGTCCGGAATCAAGATTCCGTTCCTGCAGAGAGTAGATAAGCTTTCACTTAGAATGCTTTCCGTAGACGTTAAGACAGAGAAGACAATCCCTACACTTGACTACATCAACATCATGGTTGACTCCGTAGCCAACGTAAAGGTTTCTCTTAAGAACGACGACAACGGCAAGCCGCTTGTAGAAGCAGCAGCACAGAACTTCCTTAACAAGAACGAAGCCTACATCAACAACATGATCGTGAGCGTTCTTGAAGGTAACCTTCGTGAGATCATCGGCTCCATGAAGCTGGTTGATATCATGAACGACCGTAAAACATTCGCAGCCAAGGTTCAGGAAAATGCAAAGCCTGACATGGAAAGAATGGGTCTTGAAATTGTTTCCTTTAACATCCAGAACATTGATGACCATGGGCTCGGCGTTATCGATAACCTCGGTATCGCAAACACTGTAGCCATCAGACAGACGGCTGAAATTTCCAAGGCAAATGCCGAGAAGGAGATTGCGGTTGCCCAGGCTGAAGCTAAGCAGCTTGCAAACGATGCCAGAGTTAAATCCGAAACATCCATCGCAGAAAAGAACACCGAGCTTTCTCTTAAGAAGTCAGAACTTCAGACAGAGGCCGATACCGCTCAGGCTAAGGCAGATGCAGCACATGACATTGAAGCGCAGAAGCAGCAGAAGAGCATCAATACCGAGCTTGTAAACGCTCAGATTGCACAGGCCGAAAGAGAAGCTGATCTTAGAGACAGACAGATTTCCATTAAGGAAAGAGAACTTGACGCAAACGTTAAAAAGCAGGCAGATGCTGACAAGTACGCAGCAGAAAAGAAGGCCGAAGCTGAACTCGTACAGAGACAAAGAGAGGCAGATGCCCAGAAGTACGAGCAGGAAAGAGCTGCCGAAGCAAAGAAGGCTCAGGCAGATGCTGAAAGATATCTTGCAGAACAGACAGCTGCAGGTATCAGAGCTAAAGGTGAGGCCGAGGCAGAGGCTGCAAGAGCTAAATACCTTGCTGAAGCAGAAGGTATGGAGAAGAAGGCCGAAGCTTACAAGAAGTACAACGGCGCTGCTATGGCTGAGATGATGATCAAGATTCTTCCTGACATGGCTAAGGCAATCGCTGAGCCTGTGGGCAACATCTCCAATCTTAACATTTACGACGCAGGCGGCAACGGCAGCGGCGAGCCGGGTGCAGCTCAGGTATCAGGCTTAACACCTGTAGTGATGACACAGACCTTTGATGTGATCAAGCAGGTAACAGGCGTAGACCTTGCAGATATCATGAGAGCTAACACCTACGATGCTAAGGTTAACAAGAATGTTAACGTATCAGGAATTCCTACATCACTTGACATCAACAATGTAAATATTGATGCCAATGATTAAGGAGCACCAAAGAAAGGACAGTTACAATTCCAAATTGAATACTATACCTTAAAAGGCAGCCCGCGAAAGCGGGCTGTTTTTTTGGTTTGCGTGCCATGGGCGCGCTCTAACGGGTTGCAAGCTGAAACTTTTTAGGAAACTTAAGTTTACTTTAAGTTATTTTTAGGTTTCTATGATATGTTTAACACATCAAAACCCAAACCCACCCTACAAATACATTGGCAGAGAAGCAAGTGATCCCCTCACTTGCTTTTCTGTTTTTTTATGCTTTCGTATATTCTGACATTGTGC
>CACYBJ010000072.1 GCA_902772565.1 uncultured Lachnospiraceae bacterium
AGACTTCGTGTGACATTTGACCGTTCAAATCTACGGGTCATATCATACGAGAAAATATCGGACTAAGTTTTGATGCCGGATAAAAGTTTGTATGCAACCTTATAGCAAAGCCTGCGGGACACCGCAGGCTTTATATGGTTTTTTTTAATAAAACAGATGTGAGTGCTTGCAATCCGACGGTTTTATATTTATAATGAGTTTACCGAAAATAATTTCGCCGAAGTTGATTTCGGCGAAATTGGTTTCGGCGACGGGTGTTTATATTGCCGGGAGGTTGCATATGAAAGACGTGTTTAGAGGAAGAACGGCAGAATTAGGTATTCTTGATAAAAAATTCAAACAGAGCGGGTTTGTAATGACTGTTTTATATGGCAGACGCCGTGTGGGGAAAACAAGTCTCGTTAATAAATTTTTGCATGACCATAACTGTAAAAGTATTTCGTTTACTGCAGTTGAAAGAGGAGAGGCGGAATTATTGTCGCTGATGACGGAATCTGTTTTAAATGCCCTGTCCCCGGAACTGTCCGGGAATATCAGTTTCAACAGTTTTGAAAAAATATTTGATTATATCGGGAAACAGGCCGAAAAGGAAAGAATCATATTTTTTATAGATGAATACCCCTATCTTGCAAAACAATGCCCTTATATTCAGTCGGTTCTGCAGAAGCAGATTGATACGAAATGGAAAAACGGTAATCTGTTTTTTATAATCTGTGGTTCTTTGGTGAGTTTTATGAAAGATGAGGTGCTGGCGGAGACTGCGCCGTTGCATGGACGAAGTGATCTGGAATTAAAGCTGCGCCCCTTTAATTATATTGAAACAGCGGAATTCCTGGATGGCTTTACGAACGAAGAAAAGGCTGTTTGTTATGGACTGACTAACGGTGTTGCAAAGTATATTGAACAGTTTGATACAAGCGAATCATTGGATGAAAACATAATCGAGCAGTTCTATTCGGTTGGAGGATATTTTTCGGAAGAGCAAATAAAAACAGTTGTCAGCAATGATAAAAAGAATCCGGCATTGTATAATTCTGTTATTTCCGCAGTGGCAACGGGGCATACAAAAAACGGAGAGATTGCGTCATATGTAGGAGCGGATGAAGTGACATATCCGCTAAAAATACTTGTAAGTGCGGAATTACTGGAAAGAAGAGTTGCGAAAAAGCCGTATTATGTTCTTAACGACAGTATGCTTGAATTCTGGTTTCGTTATGTGAACAGAGCAATCAGTCTTATCAATGCGGGCAACGGTGCGGTTTACTATCAGTCACATGTAAAAAATCATTTACATGATTTTATGGGAAAAGTTTTCGAGAAGATGGCTAAGGAGTATCTTTTGTCGCATGCCGGATCAGGTGATTTTCCTATTCTTACAAGCATTACGGATTACCAGGATACAGTATTGGATGAGGACGGGAAGTATAAACAGATTGAAATAGATTTGCTTGGAAGGGACGGAAAGAAAATCCTGTTAGTAGGGGAATGCAAGTTTAAAAATTCTGCGTTTGACAGAGCTGAATATGAAAAACTGCTGGACAAGGTTAAATACCTGCCTGCCGACAGTCCGGTATTGTGCATCTTTTCTCTCGGAGGTTTTTCCGAATATGTAAAAGAAAACGCAAAAGAGTGCAAGCTTATTACGCTGGATGACATGTACAACTAACAAGGCCTGCGGGTAACCGCAGGCCTTTAATGCTTTTTTATATTGTACGGAGATCCTTCGAATGCCATCCACCGCCGTTACCCGGGTAGCCGGCTCAATTCAGGCAACCTTACAACACCCCGAAGGATCTGTTTAGTGCTGCTGCATTCCTGCCCTGACACGGTTCACAGGCTCCGGTCGCGTAAGACCCAAACGTCAACACTGCTTGCCCGGGGCTGCGCGACAAACAGTCACCCTCAGGACCTCCATCACCCCCGCTGTAGCGGATTGCGGGTACAGGGCACCGCTATCTCCCCGGCTGTACAATAAATGGATTATAGACGATTCTAAAAAAGGTGTCAACCGAAAAAGGCCACAAACCCCCAAAGTACTTGTATTTGCGTATGAAATGTGGTAGAATTCATCCAAACGTGTACCTTGTACAACTATGTCCAAATTACCTTTTTAAGGCTTTGGAAGCAGGGAATGCCGCATGTATTTCAGGGGAGTTTGGCATTATTACACGCGGGAGTAATTAAGGAGACATCACATGAATTTTATCTCAACATCAAGATTGAGAAAGATGAAAAAGCTGTTCAGGGCAAGAGAGTATGCGGCAGCAGTGGAATATGCCGCTAAACTTAACCCGCAGGAAATAACCACAGCTTACGATCTTTCAATGATGGCCGATGTGTACGTCATCAACAAGGATCTTGAATCAGCTAAGGTAATCTATCAGGAACTGTACAAGAGGAACAAGAGTTCCAGAAACCTGAAAACTCTTATAGATGCATCCATTAAATGCGGAGACATTGAAGGCGCTGTGGTTTCTTTAAGAGAACTCATAGCCATGGATGATACCGATATTGACATCTATATCTTCCAGTACAGAATCGGCAAGATTACCAATCAGTCCGATGATTATTTGATCAAATGCCTCCAGAAGGTAAGAGAACTTGATTATATCGATGTCTGGGCTCTGGCTCTTGCAAAACTTTATTTCAAGGCCGGTCTCAATGAAGAATGCCTTAAAGAATGTAAAAATATAAAACTCTGGTTCCCGGAAACCGATTTCGAACACAAGGCGCAGCTCCTTGAGGACGCTGTTTCCTCCGGCGCAAGCTATGAGGACCTGTTCGTAAACGCTCCTTCCGAGGACATGATGCAGGAGGATGTACCTCACGATGCCGACGGCTATATACCGCTTGAAGAAAGCGGCTATGAAAACGACGGAGAGGATGCATCTGCCGAATTTGCGGAAGGCGATGAAGAACCGCTTCCGGAAATCGAATTCGAGGACGAAGAAATCCCTCATGTTACTCTCGGGGATGAAACTTTAGCTGCAGGCGGCTACGACGGAACCGACTACTATGACGATGACGACGATGACGACTGCGATGAGTTCGGCAATGTAATTGTAAAAGAGCCCGAAGAAGAAAAAGACGACGACGAAATCGACGGCCAGCTTTCTTTCAATTTCGATCTTGAAGAAGAGGAAGAACCCGTCGAAGAAGAACTTCCGGAAGAAGAGCCGGAGGATACAAAAGAATACTTCGATGAAGATGACTACGACGATGATGATGACGATGACGACTGCGACGAGTTTGGCAATGTGATCATCAGAAAGCCGGAACCGGTATGTGAAGACATCCCGGAAGAGGCCTCCGACGAAGAGGAAGAAGAAATCGCCGAAGAGCTTTTCGACGAAGAGGAAGATGACGAAGAAATCGAAGGCGGAAGTATTCCCGATGAATACTACGACTACGATGACGACGATGACGATGATGACTGTGACGAGTATGGCAATGTGATCATCCGGGAGCCTGAAGAAGATGACGAAGATGAGTTCACCTTTGATGATGAGTTTTCCGATGAGCTTCTTAAGGCAGTTACCAGAGAAGAAAACGGGGAGGCTTCGGGGGAAGAAGTCGACGAATCAATCAACAGAATGTTAAGGGGAAACAAAAAATAACGAGAGAGACTTAACATGGAAAAGTATTTAATACAGGGCGGTAAAGCCCTGGCAGGCGAAGTACATATCAGCGGAGCGAAGAATGCCGCACTCGGAATTCTTGCAGCAGCAATCATGACCGACGAGGAAGTGACCATTGAAAATCTTCCGGACGTCAGTGACATCAATGCGCTGCTTGAGGCCATTGCAGGCGTCGGAGCCAAGGTGGACAGAATCGACAAGCACACTGTTAAGATCAACGGTGCGGGAATCATCTCCACGGTAGTGGACTATGATTACATCCAGAGAATTCGTGCATCTTACTATCTTTTGGGCGCGCTCCTCGGAAAATACAACAGAGCAAGTGTTGCAATGCCCGGCGGATGCAAAATCGGCAGCCGTCCCATCGACCAGCACATCAAGGGATTCAAAGCTCTCGGAGCCAAGGTTGTTACCGAAAACAGCATGATCAATGCCGAAGCAACCAAACTCAAGGGATCACACATCTTCCTTGATATGGTAAGCGTGGGCGCAACAATCAACATTATGCTTGCAGCCTGCCTTGCAGAAGGAAAAACAATAATCGAAAACGTGGCCAAGGAGCCTCACATAGTTGACGTTGCCAACTTCCTTAACTCCATGGGAGCCAATATCAAGGGAGCCGGTACCGATGTGATCAGAATCAACGGTGTGGAGAAGCTTCACGGAAGCACCTATTCCTGCATTCCGGACCAGATCGAAGCAGGAACATTTATGTGTCTTGCTGCAGCTACCAAGGGCGATATCACACTTAAGAACGTAATTCCGAAGCATCTTGAGGCCATCACCGCAAAGCTTGTGGAAATCGGTGTGGATGTTATGGAAATGGATGACTCCGTCAGAGTATCCTGCTCAAAGAGAGTTAACAGCGCAATAGTCAAAACCCGTGTTTATCCGGGTTTCCCAACCGACATGCAGCCTCAGATGACTGTAGTCCTTGCGATTGCAGACGGCATCTCTACCATAAACGAAAACATCTGGGAAGACCGTTTCAAGTATGTTGCGGAACTCAGAAAGATGGGCTCGGTAATCACCGTGGAAGGCAGCACGGCCTTCGTGGAAGGACAGGAAGCATTCTATCCTGCCAAGGTTGAAGCACCGGACCTTAGAGCCGGAGCGGCTCTTGTAATCGCTGCTCTTGCAGCCGACGGATACTCGGAAGTGACAAGCATCGAATACATCGAAAGAGGCTATGAAGACTTTGATCTTAAGTTAAGAAACCTCGGTGCAAGCATTGAAAAAGTAGATGTGAGCGACGAAAAAGCGGCACAGAAATTCCGCATGTCAGTAGTTTAGAAATACCTGTCGGGTTACGCCCCGGTACGGAAGTGAAAGAGAGATAAAGATGGAAAGAAGATTGTTTACCTCTGAGTCAGTAACAGAGGGACATCCGGATAAAATCTGCGATCAGATTTCGGATGCGGTACTTGATGAACTTATGCGCCAGGATCCCATGAGCAGAGTTGCCTGCGAGACAGCAATCTGCACAGGTCTTGTGCTTGTAATGGGAGAAGTAACAACGGAAGGCTATGCTGACATCCAGCAGATTGTCCGTGATACCATCAGGGAAATCGGTTATGACCGTGCAAAGTACGGTTTCGATGCCGACACCTGCGGCGTTATTGTATCTCTTAATTCCCAGAGCCCCGATATTGCCATGGGTGTAGACAAGGCCCTTGAAGCAAGAAACGGCGAGATGAACGAAGAAGAAATCGCTGCCATCGGAGCGGGAGATCAGGGTATGATGTTCGGTTATGCGACCAATGAAACCGACAGCTACATGCCTTATCCTATTTACTATGCTCACGCACTCACAAGAAAACTCACCGAAGTGAGAAAGAACGGAACCATTCCATACCTTCGTCCCGACGGCAAGAGCCAGGTAACTGTAGAATATGACGAAAACGGAAAGCCGGTTCACATTAATGCGGTCGTAGTATCAACTCAGCACGATCCTGACGTTACTCAGGAACAGATCCACAAAGACATCAGAAAATATGTAATCAACCCTGTAATTCCGGGAGACCTTCTTGATGAGAATACCAAGTTCTTCATCAATCCTACAGGACGTTTTGTAGTAGGCGGTCCTAAGGGCGACAGCGGACTCACAGGAAGAAAGATTATTGTAGATACCTACGGCGGCTGGGCCAGACACGGCGGCGGTGCTTTCTCCGGAAAGGACTGCACAAAGGTTGACAGATCCGCTGCATATGCCGCAAGATACGCTGCCAAGAATCTTGTTGCTGCAGGACTTTGCGACAGAGCTGAAATCCAGCTTTCCTATGCAATCGGTGTTGCAGAACCTACATCCGTAATGATAGATACCTTCGGTACCGGAAAACTTCCGGATGAAGAGCTCGTAAAGATCCTCAGAAAGACTTTCGACTTCAGACCTGCGGGCATCATCAAGATGCTGGATCTTCGCAGACCGATTTACAAGCAGACTGCTTCCTACGGACATTTCGGAAGAAACGATCTGGATCTTCCGTGGGAAAGACTTGACATGGTAGATGCTTTAAAAGCCTACCTGTAACATTCCCTGACGGCAGTTTGTTTTCTTAACTGAATAGATTTCGAAACAGCCTGTGCAAGCGGGCTGTTTCTTGCTGTTTGGAAATATGCCGATTTTTAAAGGAGAAGACGCATGTTGGAAGAAAAATACGAAAAATATTCCTTCTGGGAGTACTTCGAAGAAATCACTAAAATCCCCAGAGGCTCGGGGCATACCGAGGCAATTGCCGACTATCTTATAGCCTTTGCCAAGGACAATGAATTAAGGTACCTTAA
>CACYBJ010000073.1 GCA_902772565.1 uncultured Lachnospiraceae bacterium
ACGTCATAATTCCGAAGGAATTGTGACAGAGTTTCGAAGAAACTCGTCTTTGAGACATCAAAGAAATCCAGAAGGGATTTCTTCTTTTTAGCGAAATTTAAAAAAATGGTTGACAAAAAGAATTGCGCGCAATACAATTGAGTCAAATCAAACAGGAGAGAGTACGCCCCAGGGCGTGCGCAATAGTGAACAGTTAATACGATATTTGCCACAGGCTTCACTTCAAATATTTCAAGGAGGAAAAAATCATGGGATTTTATGATCTTACAGTTACAAACGCACAGGGAGAAGAAGTTTCTCTTAAGAACTATGAGGGTAAGGTAGTAATGGTAGTTAATACAGCCACAGGCTGCGGCTTCACTCCTCACTATAAACCAATGGAAGAAATGTACGAAGACTTTAAAGACAGGGGCTTCGATATTATCGATGTTCCTTGCAACCAGTTCGCAGGTCAGACTCCGGGAACCGACGAGGAAATCCACGAGTTCTGCACTTTAAAGTACAACACTCAGTTCCCTCAGATGAAGAAATCCGACGTTAACGGAGAGAACACAATTCCGTTATTTGCTTTTCTTAAAGAGCATGCCGGATTTGAAGGCTTCGGAAAGGGTCCGGCAGCACTTGCCATGAACGTTATGGCCAAGAAGAACGACAAGAACTATAAGGATAGTCCTGACATCAAGTGGAACTTCACAAAGTTCATCGTAGACAGAAACGGAAATGTTGTTAAGCGTTTCGAGCCTACGGAAGACATGAAGAAAGTAAGAGCCTTTGTAGAAGGCATTCTCTAATACTCCCATAACAGGAAAGCACTCGTAAACAGCGTTTGCGGGTGTTTTTTTTGTGCTTTCTGTTCAAGTGTGAAATATGACGTAAAAAGTTGCATATCAGAGGGGGATTTTTGGACAAAAGTGCAAATTTAGTAAGTATATGGTTTAATAGTCGGTTTTCTGCTATAATACAGTGTGCACAATAATGACTTTTTATTGTGCACCGGGGTTATCCCCATACAGGGTTATGAAAAAACATCCCTCTTAATCTGTTGGCAGCGCATTTGCCATGCAAAGAATCTGCCGCGATGTACACCGAGAGGAGAATAATATGTTACTGAAAAACATGAAATACAAGAAACTCATGTTAGGGTTTCTTATGGCAATAAACATAGCGATGACTGTTTGTACCTTTATTCTTGGCAGGGAAGAAGGACGGCATTTCCTGAAGATCGGCAGGATGATGATGCCTTACAGCAGTCTTAACGGTGTCATGCAGGCCGTAATGGGTCTTGTGTGTATCGTCATGGTAATCGTTGATTACAGGCGAGGCCTGATGCTGGCGCTTCTTACTATTTTAATTTCTATTTCCGGATGTGCGAGAGCCATGGTTATGGCTAGCGACGCCACAAGTCTGCCGGGAGTTTTCAGCGGACTCATTTCTCTTGCATCTGTCCTTATTATCAGCAATCAGTTCAGTATCAGCGACCGGAAAAGAACTACCGACCAGGTTACGGGACTTAAGAACCGGAACGGATTCGAGGAGTATCTGCAGAAGTTTGCCGGAAGCAGGGAAAAGGGCGCCCTTCTTTACGTTCATCTTGAGGGCGTAATCGACGTCAACACCCGTTACGGAAGGTCCTTCGGTGACGAGCTTCTCAGAATCATTGCCGGAAGAGTAACCAATATTGTGGGCTCAAAGGGCAGCGTGTACCGTCTTGAAGGTCCGGAGCTTGCCGTGGTAATCAATCACGAGATGGACCCACTCATTGTGGCAGATGCCATCATTGAAAGCGTAGAGGCCAGATCCACCGTAAACATAGATGACGAAGAAATAAACTGCTATATCAATGCGAGTATAGGTATAGCCCTTTCCACGGAGGAAAGGCTGGATCCGAAACTGGTTATGAAAAGGGCAGATATCGCCCTTACTTCCGTAATCAGGGAGCATAAACTCAAGTACCGTGTTTACGATGAGGAAGCGGCCCGTAAATTTGAAAGAAGAAGCGAACTTGAAAAGTTAATGCGTGAAGGTCTTGAGAATGATTATTTCTATCTTGACTATCAGCCTCAGTTTAAGACCGGCGGCAAGATTCTCCGCGGTTTTGAAGCGCTTCTCAGAATGAAACTTCCCAACGGCGAAATCGTTAGCCCCGGGGAATTCATTCCTATTGCGGAAAGCACCAATCTGATCATGGAAGTGGATCAGTATGTAATAAAACGTGCCATGAAAGAGTTTGCCGGCATATGCGGCAGGAACGGCAACAGTATAACTCTTTCCATAAATGTTTCGGCCAAGAGCATCTGCCTTCCGAACTTTGTGACAACTCTTAAAGAGAAGGTAGACGAAGTCGGATTCCCGGCGGGAAATCTTGAAATAGAAATAACGGAATATTCCATTACGGATTCCAAGGATGTGGCGACCAATAATCTCCGAAGACTGCGGGCTGCAGGAATCAAAGTGGCGCTGGATGACTTCGGAACCGGTTATACAAGTCTTGCCAAGCTCATGAGGCTTCCGGTAGATCTTCTGAAAATCGACAAGTCACTTATCGATAATGTAGCCAAGGACGATAAGAACCGTGACTTTGTTGATACTGTTATCTACCTCGGACATCTGATGAACGGCGAAGTAATTGCCGAAGGTGTTGAAGGTGAAGACCAGCTGGCCATTCTTAAGGAACTTAACTGCGACCTGATCCAGGGCTATGTCTGGGGAAGACCGTTGGCCGTAGATGTGGCAAAACGCATAGCGGAAGAGTATGTAAAAAAAGAGCCTGCGTAAAGCAGGCTCTTTTACATCAGTAACCCATTAACCACTGCATTATAATCAGCCAGGGTTTTGCATTTGAGGACTGCTTTATAGCGGTCCTTTTCAAGTTCCATGCCCTTTCCGAGCCAGGTCCAGATTTCTTTGAGTTTCATAAGAACCGGTGTTTCGCCTCCGGTCATAGTATTAAGATAGCAGTCGCGAATATCACTAAGAAAGGCTTTTATCTCGCTTCTGTCGGCGCGGCTCGTGTGATGGATCCGGTTATCGTCATGCGTCGTCTCCGTAAGGGAACTATTGCAATCCGTGAAAATTGTACCGGCGGAGAAAACCGTTTTTATATCTGCCGCAAGAAACGGATTCATCAGAAGCCCGCGGCCAATCATTATGCCGGTGTTTTCAGGTATGGTGATATTATCATCTTTAAGATATTCATTGATGCGTTCCACGGTCGTAAAAACATCTCCCGGTGTCAGAATGTCGCCGTTATAGCAAAGCCCGGTGGTGCTTCCCGATCCGGCATATGCCTTTACCGCGTCGGCAAATGCAGAAAGATCCGGCTCTCCTTTGTACATCTGGCGTCCGTATCTCGGGTGGATGATCAGTTCCTTTATCGGGTATTTTTGATATATTTCAAGAAGCCTGTGCCATTCTCCGGGGGTATCCATACCGATGCGAGTCTTTACGGAGATTTCGGCAGTTGTTTTTTCGAATATTTTGTCCAGAAAAGCATCGAGTTCTTCGGGATGGGCCAGGAATCCGGCGCCGTG
>CACYBJ010000074.1 GCA_902772565.1 uncultured Lachnospiraceae bacterium
CGGAGCATGCGGGCATTTCGTAATCAAGCAAGATCAGATCAGGCTTTTGCTTGGACAGAAATGTAATTGCATTTCTTCTTTGACAATCTCCGTAACAAACACTCATTTATAACATCAGAGTCAAAAAAACCGCCTGTTTCAGGCGGTTTTTTCCGTATTTGTCATTCCTTTGCGCTTTTGGCAATTTTTTCTTTTTCAAACTGCTTGAAATACACCAATTCTTTAAAAGCTTCGGCAGTAAATTCGGCCAGATCCTCGCATATAAGCTTGTCCCCGTAATAAACCGGAACATGCTTCTCAAGGACCTTTTCCCGGTTTGCCTCATCTTCCAGCCAGTGCCACACATTGGCCAGATCCAGGGAGATATAAGGCTTTTTCCCGCTTTTGTGATATTTCATCAGCAGAAGGTGATACACCAGACACATGTAATAGCTGTATTCCTTGGAAAAAACATCTACACCGTATTCGGAAACACACAGAATCCCGCGTCTGATATGAGGGCCGCGGTGACTGTAAATGATTGAACTGATCAGCTCTCTGTTAAATGTTTTTTTGTTTATATCCGGCCTGCCGTAGGATAAAGGGATTATTCTGCCCAATACCACCTCGGGGTCGGTGTAATAATTCTCACAGGGAAAGCGGTATCCGTAGGCTCCGATAATAAGTTTTCTGATTCCCGCTTCCTTGGCAAGGGGTGTTGTATTTATCTTTTTCGCCAAATACCCGATAAGTGCTTCGTCATACTCAGCCTTATCCATACCCTCATAAAGACCGTACGTATCAACAGTCAGATCTTCGTGATAATGCTCTGCCTCTTCTCTCACAAGACCCGGATCATCGGGAGCGATGTCTTTACGGTACTTGGTATAGTTATTACCATGGCTTCCCAGTTCCATAGCCGTAAATTCACTTCGGATATCGGAAGATACTTCATAAGCCTCGATATATGTTTTACCGTTTCGTTCAATGAACTGGACAGGCTGTCCCTTATAGGAATATTGATACTCGGTATAATCTTTATAATACGCCGTGACTGCGGATTTTTTGACATATCTGCAATCCGGGGCATAGGAAGTGTTGGTTGTAGGATAATCGAATCCGCCCGATTCATTCCCTTTCGGATTCCCCGACACTATAAACGAATCAATTGCTTCGTCTATTACCACAGCCTTGCGGCTTATGTTTCCGTCGACGAATTCAACGGTCCCCCTGTAGATAGTGTTATCGAGAGTTGTACCGTCGGACGTCTTTCTGACACCCGCAATCTTGGGCTTTACGGTGTCCTTGTTTTTTCTTCTGCGTGAAAACCTCTTTTTGCCTTTACCGGTTCCGTACATAACATCATGTGTCTTATCGATGTTTTTGACCGCCAAAAGAGGAACTATCATAAGTGCCAATAAGGCAACTATTATAAATACTGCAAATAATTTTTCCATACAAAATAAAAAAGCGTTTAATTACAAGGTGCGAAATCCATTGTATATTAAACGCCTTTTCAAATCTATAGTATTTGAAATCTTTATATTATCCCAGAGCCACATCAAGAGCCATCATAAGCGTTAATCCCACGGCAAACATGATAACTCCGATATTCGAATGCTCTCCCTCGCTCATCTCGGGAATAAGCTCCTCCACCACCACATATATCATGGCGCCTGCGGCAAAAGAGAGCAGATAAGGCATAGCAGGAAGTACCAGACCGGTTGCAAGAACGGTAAGAGCTGCGCCCACAGGTTCAACGGCTCCGGACAAAACCCCGTGCCGGAAAGCTTTTCCCTTGCTCTCTCCTTCGGCACAAAGAGGCATCGAGATGATGGCGCCCTCAGGGAAATTCTGAATGGCGATACCTATTGCAAGAGCAAGAGCTCCTCCTGCTGTTACGGTGGTATTGCCGGAAACCAGCCCCGCATATACAACACCTACAGCCATTCCTTCGGGGATATTATGCAAAACCACTGCAAATACCATCATAGTTGTTCTCTGCAGTTTGGTCTTGGGACCTTCCGCTTTCTCGGCATGAACATGAAGATGAGGAATAACGCAGTCCAATAACAGCAGGAAAAAAATACCCAGCCAGAAGCCTACGACCGAAGGCAGAAAACTGAGCCGTCCCATGTTTTCCGTAAGTTCCATTGCAGGGATTATAAGACTCCAGATGGAAGCGGCCACCATTACGCCGCTGGCAAACCCTGCAAGAGACTTCTGCATTTTGGGGCCCATTTCCTTTTTCATGAAAAACACACAGCCGGATCCCAGGGCTGTTCCGGCGAACGGGATCATTAATCCCACCAAAACATCCGTATTCATATCACTATTCTCCTTATAACAAATCTGAACGGGATCTAAACTGAACAGATTATAGTTAGCTATGACTAACTTGTCAATTATCACCGTTTTAAAATGTGTCATTTTTCTTTTATTAGTGTATAATTATAATAGTTGTTATACAAGAGATGAGTGTATGGACGGGGGTACATACATGGATTTTCAGGAATTTTCAGATTCATTCTATACTCCGACATGTGTTTTGTCCGTCACAAAGGATGCTGAGGGCGGATGCGGTGAAGTGCGCTTTGTCACAGGCAACTCCAGATTCATCGAAATGGTATGCTCTCTTGCAAATAACAATCCCTTTTTAAAATCCGACAAAGAGATCACATTTATCCCCAATTCTTTATATACGGACTATATTCCCCATAACCGCAACTTCGAAGATGTGTGCTTCAGAAGTGCAGCAGATAAAACAAGGATCCATACCGGTGCCAGACTGAGTGAAGCAGGCTGGCTTGATATTTATGCCATCCCTCTTGAAGGCGGAGATGATAATATCTCTTACTGCGCTCACCTTTTGACTTTCGGTGACAGCGATGAGGCTGTTCAGGAGGGTGTCGATACTGCACAGATATCCAATGATGTTCTGAAGGCCTGTATAAAACTCCACAAAGCGGATAATCTTAAGGATGCTATCGGAAATGTAATATTTGAGATCCGCCGTATATGCAGATCTGCCGGATGCACCGTTCTCCTTTTAAATCGCGAAAAAGAGGATTACACCATACTCGCCACGGATTACGAACCCAATGCCAAGATCAAGCGGGTAACTCAGTTTAATAATTTCTATGAAATCGCCTCTTCCTGGGAAAAGATGCTGGAAACCGAGGGTGACTGCGCGATCATAAAAGATGAAAAAGACATGGAGTATTACAGCAGGGTTAATAATCCATGGTATCTGACACTGGTTGAAGCAGGTGTTAAAACCGTAGTACTCTACCCTCTTCGTCAGGGACAGGAACTGCTTGGATTTATATGGGTTACAAATTTCAGTTCCGCCGACGCTCTTCGTATCAGAGAAGTTCTTGAGCTCACCACATTTTTCATATCTTCCCATATTGCCAGATACAATGTGGTTCAAAGACTTCATCACATGAGTTATACGGAGTCTCTGACCGGCCTTCCCAACAGATTTGCCA
>CACYBJ010000075.1 GCA_902772565.1 uncultured Lachnospiraceae bacterium
AGGAATTCTCCTGCAATGCTTCTGTTAACAAGTATGGTCTCCACCGCATTACATGCAGCGGTATACTGTGTTTTGGCATCGATGATTACGGGAAGGACGATGTTTTTATCGTAGTCGGCGTCCACATAGATATGGCATATGCCGTCTGCGTGTCCCATTACCGGAATCTTGGTATTGTCCATGATGTAACGGACGAATTTATTGGAGCCGCGTGGAATGAGAAGATCCACTTCTTTATCGCACTTAAGTAGCTCATCGATTTCATTGTGAAGTTCGCACTGAAGCATGCAGTTGGCAGGAAGTCCGGCAGATACAACCGCTTCTTTTATCACAGCAAAAATAGCCTTATTGGTGGCAGCTGTTTCCTTTCCTCCCTTAAGGATCGCGCAGTTTCCGCTCTTAATGCAAAGAGTTGAAATCTGTATCATGGCATCGGGTCTTGCTTCGAAAATAACTCCGATAACACCGATAGGAACACTTACTCTTGTGAGCACAAGACCTTCGTCAAGTTCACGGGAAAGCTGAACTTTTCCGATAGGATCATCAAGGCTCACAAGCTGCTTGATGCCTTTAATACAGTCATCAAGTTTGGCCTGAGTAAATTTGAGACGCTTCTTTACCGCATCGGTAACGCCGTTGGCATCTGCCGCAGCAAGATCTTTTTCGTTGGCAGCAAAGATTTCGTCTTTGTGAGTAAGCAATGATGCTGCCACAGCCTTAAGAGCCGCATTACGAAGAGAAACGGGACTTGCAGCCATCTTCGGAGCATCCAGTTTCATTTTTACAGCCTCTTCTCTTATGTTCATGGCTTTTCCTTTCTCTGTTTCCTTGAATAACAGAACTTCCTACGGCAGATACCGCAGGAAGTTTATATTTTAGTTATTTAAGTTCTTCACCTGTAAGTTTCTTGTAAGCATCAAGGTACTTGTCAATAGTCTTTTCAACGATGTCCTCCGGAAGAGTCCAGTCATTGCCCGGGTTGGCCTTTAACCAGTCGCGAGCGAACTGCTTGTCGAATGAAGGCTGACCGTGTCCCGGCTCGTAGGAATCTGCAGGCCAGAAACGTGAAGAATCGGGAGTAAGCATCTCGTCACCGATAACGATTTCACCCTTTTCGTTAAGACCGAATTCGAACTTGGTGTCGGCAATGATGATACCCTTTGTGAGTGCGTAATCGGCACACTTCTTGTAAAGAGCAATAGTGTAGTCACGAAGCTTTTCTGCATACTCCTGACCCTTGCCCGGGAAGTATTTCTCAAGATGAGCTACGCTCTGCTCGAAGGAGATGTTCTCGTCGTGATCGCCGATTTCCGCCTTGGTTGAAGGTGTGTAAATAGGCTCAGGAAGCTTATCGGATTCCTTAAGACCTTCAGGAAGCTTAATACCGCAAACAGTACCGTTCTCAAGATAACTCTTCCAGCCTGAACCTGTGATGTAACCGCGAACTATGCACTCTACAGGAAGCATCTCAAGTTTCTTAACCATCATGCTCTTGCCGTTGAACTTTTCGTTCTGGAAGAACTCAGGCATGTCCTTAGTATCGGCGGAAATCATGTGATTCGGAAGGATGTCCTTAGTAAGGTCGAACCAGAATTTTGACATCTGGGTAAGGACTGTTCCCTTCTTTTCGATTGTATTGTTAAGGATAACATCGAAGCAGCTGATGCGGTCTGTGGCAACCATTACAAGGCTGTCGCCGATGTCATAGATTTCTCTTACTTTTCCCTCTTTAAAAGGTTTGAATTCCTGCATGATTTGTACCTCTCTTGATATTAAATATAAAACCCGGCCTCGTAAGAAGCCGGGGTGTTTTTCACAATGCGATAGTAGTTATCGATTAAACAACCGAACAGCTTAAACTGCACAGAATATTCTATCAGATTAATCTGCAGTTGTCACTATCTTTTAAGTACTATCTTTAAACCAGGTATCAGTCTTCTCTCTTGTTTCCGTAGAAGAAAAGAGCCACGGTGCCGGGGCCGGTGTGGGAACCGATTACTCCGCCGATATCGAAAATCTTTACCTTGCCTTTAAGCGCGGGGATTGACTCGCCGATGAGGTCAGCAACTTCAACAGCGTCCTTAAGACACTCGGAATTGCTGATGAAGCATTTGCCGTCGTAGTTTACGCCGCCTTCGGCATTCTCAACCATCTTCTCAACGATGCGCTTGATAACGCGCTTTTTGGATTTAACCTTTTCACGGGGAATGAGTCTTCCCATAAAATCAACATTAAGAAGCGGGCAGATGCTAAGGAGCTGTCCGAAGAAACCGGCTGTCTTTGAAACTCTTCCGCCCTTAATGAAGAATGTAAGGTCGGAGGAGAAGAACCAATGATGGATGTTTAATTTGTGTTCTTCCGCCCAGGCTGCCACTTCATCAATTGACTTGCCTTCGTCGCGAAGATCCGCAAGATAGTCCATGAGCAGACCGTAGCCGCTGGATGCAGCCAAAGAATCAATAATTATGAGTTTTCTGTCAGGATACTTTTCGTCAAGTTCTTCCTTGGCAAGAATCGCAGAATTAAGAGTTCCTGTGATTCCCGATGAAAGAGTCAGATGCAGAACATCCTTACCCTCCTTAAGGAACGACTCAAAGTACTCAACGTACTGAGCCACTGTAACCTGCGATGTTTTGGCATCCTCGCCGGCAGTCATGCGTCTGTAGCGTTCCGCATGTGAAATGGACTCACCCATGTCATCCGGATAGGTGTCATTGCCGATAGTAAAATGGAAGCATGTATACTTGATATCACGCTCCTTAAGATATTCAACGGTTAAATCAGCTGTTGAACAGCAGCTGAGAATAAAACTTGCCATTACTTTGTTAACCCCTCATTTTTCTTTTCTGTATTCGGGAAGACCGAAATCATGTTGCTTTAGGATGTATTCTGTAAAACAATAGAAGTACACCACACCTGCTTATTATAAATCGTTTACAAAAACTATGCAAGTGGCTTTTAAAACCACATGTATCGCACTTTACAATGCCACCGAATTCTTATATATTTAAACAGCAGGATTTAACTGTATTTTCTGCATTTAACTTTTACCGGAGGTTACTATGGCTTCTACTAATTCAGGCGACAGAGTTTTTAATTTCAATGACCCGGCGAGCACATCCGCATCTGCCGACGTTAAGGACGCAAAACCTGTCTGCACCTATAAAGTATATGAATCAAAATCGAGTGTGGCAGATGCCGACTCCCCCATACTTGTACTGGATAATTCCGCAGGGGAAATTCCGCACCATGTGGACGGTATCTTTGTAAATCCAAAGACAAGAACATCATTTTCCGGGGAGAAGGAAGGGGTGACTTACAATCCCGATATCATCCTTCTCGATAAGCGCTTTGAAAAGTTCGTGGCATGGCTCGGTGAGGAGCATGTGCCGGTGAAACTTTCAGGAAAGAACAACGACAAGGGTTACTGCGTTTACAGGATCCGCGTGGTAAATCTTCGCGGCGAAATCCGCACCGACAAGGACGCTTTTTTGCAGTTAGCCATTGAGCGAATACTCACCAGCCGTCTTACCGAGGAAGACTTCCTTGCGGATGCCGAAGACATCGACAACGAAGAGAACGAGAAGATAGTCTTAAACGACCTTACCAACCTTACGGATTTTGTCAACTGCGCAGGCAATGTGCTTCCGAGAAACATACGTAAATGGGCCCAGAGAAATCTGCTCCTCGTGAAGAGCGGAAACATCTCTCCCGAAGAGAAAAGACATGCTCAGCGTGCCCTTTCCATTATGCTTAACATTCAGTGGCAGGGCAGTTATTTCGATCCCATCGACCCTGTGGCAGCCCGCAGGATTCTTGACGAAGAACTTTACGGAATGGAAGCCGTTAAGCAGAGAATTATCGAAACCATCATCCAGATAAACCGTACTCACACTCTCCCGGCCTACGGCATACTTCTTGCCGGCCCCGCAGGTGTGGGCAAGTCCCAGGTGGCATATGCCGTAGCAAGAATCCTTAAACTTCCCTGGACTTCGCTTGACATGTCCACCATCAAGGATTCCGAAGCCCTTACGGGAAGCCCAAGAGTGTACGCCAACGCCAAGCCGGGACTCATTATGGAATCCTTCTCAAAGGCAGGAGCTTCCAACCTGGTATTTATTATCAACGAGCTTGATAAGGCCGATTCTTCAAAGAACAATGCCAATCCGGCAGATGCCCTGCTGACCCTGCTCGACAATCTGGGATTCACCGACAATTACATCGAGTGCATGATCCCTACAGGCGGCGTTTATCCTATTGCAACCGCCAATGAAAAGGATAAAATTTCACTGCCTCTTATGAGCCGTTTTGCGGTACTTGACATTCCGGATTATACACCGGAGGAGAAGGAAATAATCTTTAAGCGCTTCTCTCTTCCAAAGATTCTAAAGCGCATGGGAATGACCGACGAGGAGTGCGTTATCACCGACGATGCGGTAACCGCAATCGTGGATCTCTACAAAGAAAACTCCGGCTGCCGCGACCTGGAGCAGGCTGCGGAACATCTGGCCGCCAACGCCCTTTACAAGATTGAAACCCAGCAGGTTTCCGGCGTTACATTTACGGCCGAAGACGTGAAGAACATTCTGGAGTAGCACATATTTCAAGAACAAGAAACCCCGACATTTTTGCGTATCTTATAGCGCAATATGCCGGGGTGTGTTTTATTTATGAATCTGTTGAATTATACCTATTGATAAAAACCATTACATGTAGTATTATAAACTACGTGCATACAAGGACATATGTTTACACTATACGAGGAACACGTTAGAAAACTAATATTTTCAAACACTTTGGTGATGCTGCAGGCGCGTCATCATACGGGCACCACGCCTGCAGTATAATACGAAATATGAGCGAAATAACTGATTCAAAAGAACACTTTGATGCCGACGCCTACAACGCCGCCAAAAGCGAATATAAAAGACAAAAAGAACTGAAAAAAGCTGACTTCCGAGCTCGGGCAAAGGAGGCCGCGAAAGACAGAAATGCCCCGCCGGTACGGCCCTTGCTTGAAGAAATAGGCAACTCCGTTTCCCACGGAATCGGAGCAGGGCTTGCGGTTGCGGGACTTATACTTCTGCTTCTTAAGTCCGATACCGGAATGAAGCTTTTAGCCAGCCTATTCTACGGCATATGCCTCATTACTCTCTTTTTATTCAGCTGCCTCTACCATTCATTCAAGAGCGGCTCAACCGTAAAAAGAGTTTTTCGCAGATTCGACTACTCTTCCATTTACCTGTTGATCGGAGGCACCTTCGCCCCCTTCTTTTTGGTTTACTGGGGAGACAGACGAGGCATTATTTTCTTCTGCGTACAGTGGGGAATAATACTTCTGGGAATCACGCTGATAGCGGTTTTCGGACCCGGTTCACTCAAGAAGATGCACTTTGTACTCTACCTGCTTTTAGGCTGGAGCGGACTCATGTTTCTGCCGGATTTCTACAGAAACGATTTTTCACTTATCATCTACCTGGTGGGCGGCGGACTGCTTTATACCATCGGCTGCATCCCCTTTAAGATGCGAACCACAGGCGCACATTTCATCTGGCACTTCTTTGTGATTGCCGGTGCGGTTGTACACTGGTTTGGCGTGTATTTGTGCGTGTACACATAATACAATCCGATTTACAACCATCAAGATACAAACCAGCCCCAGACTCTCAGCCAAGAATTGCCAGTTTAAGTCATTATTCTCATAATAATACAAACTGCTGCGAATGAAGCAAAAGGCATAGATAACCAATGACACAATGAAATATGTCATAATGATTGACTTTATAAATACAACAAAGATTACTGATGTTTGACAGATCAAAATCGTCAGCAACGAAATCCTTATCATATGATTAATATTTGCAGCCTTTCGATTTATCAACACAGCATATATTGCCGACTGAGCAACGATGAATACACAATTCATAAAAAAAGTATATTTCAATGGATTCCTGTCTATAATAGAAACATAGAGTTTTCCATTATACCATTTATCTAAAATATCTGTTGAAGCAAGTGTACCAAGAAAAGGAATAAATGCTTGAGTTACAGATACCATCATGTATTCATTATCTATTGTTATTGAATTGTATACCACGTTATAAATCATAAATATCATCAAAAGAAAAAACTGAATCACAAGATAATTCTTTTCTTCCTTGATAATCAGTTTGGAAGCTTTTAAATACCCCTTAAAAGACATAGATATCCATCCTCCGTGGTCGGACTTACCTGTTCTCCGTTACACACTTCATTTGTCAATACTCTAACTTTATTATCTTCTCTGCCGGTCTTTATAATACTATGCTGTAGTTTCTGCTCTACAGCAGCATCACGAGGCATCATGTAAACCTTTCCCTCTGCAACGCGAGCCAAATCCCTTGTTGTCCCGATATACTTTAATTCCCCCTGGTGCATTACCATCAGTTTATCACATAATTCGTCTACGTCCTGAACTATATGAGTAGACATTATTACGCATCGCTCACCGGAAATCTCTGATATATAGTTGCATAACCTCATTCTTTCTTCAGGATCCAGGCCCGATGTCGGTTCATCAAGAAGCAGCACTCGGGGATTCCCCAACATTGCTTGTGCGATTCCGAGACGCTTCAACATACCACCGGACAACTCGCATGCTTTCGCATCCTTTTTATCCCAAAGATTTACTGTTTTCAACAGCGAATCAACTGTATCATGGCCACCTTTATATCCCGCAATGAAATTCATGTTTTCTCTAACAGTAAGATTGCCAAACACTCTGAAATCTTGCGGCAAATATCCAATAGCACTGAGTGAATCCTGAATAAGTATTTTTCCGGAATACTTTTCCATACCCATAATACATCTCATTAAAGTACTTTTGCCTGCGCCGTTTTCTCCCAGCAAGCCATAAAAGCCTTTATCTAAATCTGCCGTCATTTTTTTTATTGCATGAGTTTTTTTATAATACTTATCAAGATCCTTAAGTTGTAATATCATATTTTTCCTCACTAATTGTCATAAAAGTTTACTCTATGTTAAGCATCATAAAATCATCTGTTTTATAAAACTTTGAAGTATCATCTAATGAACTCATAAAAATGTAGTTGCTGCCAAAAAAACATGTTTTAACACAGCTGCTTCCAATTTCGTCAACTGCCATTTCAAACCAATTTTTAATACCATCACCCGAGCCATACTTATACTCAAGTTCGGACGGATACACAAACTCTATTCCCTTATACGAGGTACGCTTATAATCTCCACCAACTATCATTAAAGATTCCGTTTTACCCAAAAACACTCCGTCATTCTCCGGAACATTGCAAAACACTTTAGTTACAGAATCTATATTAACAGTAAACTCCGTTTTAGGATGTACATTACTTACATATCCACTGATATAATATCCTTCCTGCTCTTTTGTGGTATATATCGATTTTGAAGAGGGATATGGATACCATGGAAATCCTGCGGGGAGAAACACATTTTCCATATCTGCCATGCATGGAGCACCATAGCCGCCATAACAAATAGTAATACCTTTCAAATTACCGTTTCCTACAACTCTAATCTGATCACCTGTTACCGAATAGTCCAGTTTATTGCCGCTTAGATCGCTAATACTTTCTACCGAAAATCTGTGATATAACGTAAAAATATATTCGTTTAATGAGGGATTGTCCACCTTCATGGATACGGTGTTTTTGAACCCGGTACATATACTAACATTCATACTGTATCCCGTGATATTAAAGTCATCTCCAACATTAATTGCCTCTGACTGCTCATTTCCATAGTAATCCGACTCCAGTGCGTAGTAGACACAGTCATTTTTAATAAACGAATAGATTTCATCGTTTTTATCGATTCGGATTGATGTGTATATACTGCACATGACGATTGCTATAAAAAAACATATCAACGAGCAGATTAATCCTCGCTTGTAAACCGATATAAAGAAAGCACCTAAAGTAATAAATAACCAGAACAGGATCAGTATTTCGGCTTTTAGCCCTAAATGAGCACCCAAAGCATAGTCATATGTTCGCTCTCCGCCATCCGGAAAAATCATGCAATACTTGTGAACTATTTCTGAGACCGATGATGTTAATGGTATAAACTTTTGAGAGAACAACGCTGTTGAAAGAACCAATAAGAATACTGCAATTCCGATAGATTCGATTTGTGAAACAACTAATGAAAACAGAATCGCAATTACACCTATTACCCAAAACCCGAATACGATGTCCATAATGATTCGCATAAGGAATATCCAATTACGGTTTCCCTTAATTAAAAAGGCTATGACATTTATCAGGAGAATAAGCAAGGACAAGGCGGAATCTATTTTTATAAAGAATATCGTTACAGATTTATATATTTGCTTCTTATGTACTGACCATAAATAATTCTTGCACTTGTTTTTTACGTTTATAATCATATCAAGAGAAATAAATCCGATAAACAGATACCATAAAGGTATCATTCGCAAAAACGAAGTATAAACGCAAGTCAAGTCAAAACCCCTGTTATTGTTCACAGAACAAACAATAAGATAGAATGGTACAAAAAACAGAGCGGTGATTGCAAATGCAACCACTGCTCCGATATATTTGTTTCGTATTAGTATTTTTAACCCGATTGAATTATTCATACTACCTAGCCGTTACTCTTCCGGTTCCCATTGCCATACCGGATCCTTCCAGTTTTAAGTATACAGAATTGTAATTATTAACATGATAGTTCACATTACAGGATGAACCGTAATTCAATTCTTTTTTTGTTCCGGATACCCTGGTAGAAGTTCCACCACCATAAAGCGAAACCACTAATTTGTATTTGTCATTATCAAATACACAACCATACATATTATAATCGCATGAATCTGATGACACTTTTCCGGTTTTAACCGCTCTGAATGTGGTCTTGGTTACAGACTTTGAATCGCCCGAAGCGGCAAATACCACCTCTAAACTCATAACACATGCAATTATGGCAACATAAAACTTTTTCATATCTTTTCTCCTTAGAAAAACTTTTGAGAAAAGTATATATATATATATATATTGTCAACCCTTTAATTGTCAAATCACAAAAATTTAAAAGCGGTGATTGCTCAGGCAACCACCGCTTTTTTCCAAACCATTTTCTATTTTCCTAATTAACTATTTTACTTGATTTCGATTTCAACCTTGGCAAGTTCTTTATCTTTCTCATCGAAAATGTAAAGAACATAATCGCCCGGTTCTGTTGTATCTTCAATCGTGATTGTTCCGTAGGAATCGGCTTCGATACCGTCCTTCTTGTTGTAGTGAGTAGCTTTCTTCTTGTCTACATCATCACCGTCTTCAACAAATGCGTAGGTAATATCATTGGAATCTTTGGAACTTGTTCCGCCGCAGATATAGAACATTACATGTGTATAATCGTTGGCATCAACTTTGGCGCTGTTACCCTTTACATTGTCCTTATCGGAATGCTTGTCGTCGCCGTCTTCCTTGGAATCGCTGTAAACATCAAGAACATTAACTGTCCAGGAGTTCATTTTCTTGAACTCTTTGTCTTTCTTGGTGATAGTCTTCGCATCAAGGAGTTCCCAGTAAGCGTTGTAGGCAAGAGAGATTTCTTCAACCGAAGGATCCTTGGCATTAAGGTAATCCTTTATGGCATCCTTCTTGAATTCCTCAACCTTCTCATCAAAACCGAGTTTCTCCGCAAGTCCCGTAGGATCGATATCAAGGACCTTATCGTAAAGCTTTACGGCAAGTTTCGGATCCTTTTCGGAAACAACCTTGTCCACTACGAGCTTAAACAGGAATGGTGATGCGGCCACAAGGCAAAGAATAATGATCAAAACGATCACGAAATTTCTTAAACCGTGGGAACCGCCCGCATTCTTAAACGCCTTCTTGGCAGCCTTGAATTCGGCAGATGCGGTCTTAAAGCCTTCCTTGTTTTCAGGAGTTTTATCAAGTTTATAGAGCCCCTTGGCCTTCTTTAATGACTTTTTCTTGGCTTTTAAATTGGCTTTGGCTTCCTTGAGCATAGCCTTATTCTTCTTGGCAGCTTTCTTGGCAGCTTTCTTTTCTTCGGCTGCAGCCTTCTTGAGTTCTGCCTCTCTCTTTGCAGCAGCGGCTTTGGAAGCTTCTGCTTCCTTTATCGCAGCTGCTCTCTTAGCTTCTTCGGCAGCCTGGGCTTCTGCCTTTTTGGCAGCTTCCTCGGCTTCTTTGGCAGCCTGCTTTTTAGCTTCTTCAGCAGCCCTTGCAGCTTTTTCTTCTGCTTCCCTGGCAGCTTTGGCAGCAGCTTCTTCGGATTCTTTTGCAGCCTTCTTTGCAGCTTCTTCCGTTTTCTTTGCTGAATCATCGGCAGCATCCACTGCCTTGTCTACAGCATCTGCCACAGCTTTTGCAGCCTTTACCGGCGCTCCGCACTTAGGACAGAACTTTGCACTGTCACTTAAAGCAGCTCCGCATTTAACGCAAAACATGTCTTTTCCTCCCCATATGTATTTACTATCTGAAACATTCAGAAATCACTATAATTCCACAAAATAAAGTATAACACAAGATTTATTGTTTGGTATATATATTATCTGCAAATATACAAATTTTTTCGGCACCTTTAGTGGCATTCGCTTATCGCACAAAAAAGACGACCCGCAAAACGAGCCGCCTTTTCGGAGGTGAAATCTATTCTACATTTTTCAGTGCCTGATCCATAGGAATCTTCTTGATTCTTCTGTAGTCGAGAGACATTACAAGAAGATAACCGATGAAACCGAAGGCAAACATCTTAAGGAATCCCAAAGGAGTGATTACGAAAGTGAACCATCCTTCCATAGTTGACAGATACCACTTAAATGCCGCATTCATGGCAAAGTATCCGATCAACTCGCCTACAATACAGGACACAATCACCGCAATGGTGGATATGGTCATGTAAAGGGAACTGATTTCCTTGTTGGTATAACCGAGAATCTTAACCATGGAAATAGAGTTTTCGTTCTTCTCAATGATAATCTTTGTCAGCAGGTAAATAAGGACTGCCGAAAGTATAATGCAAAGATACTGGAAGTACTGCATATATGCGCCCATGGAGTGATCTAACTGTCTGGAAATCTTAAGGACATCGTCAACTGTTAAAGTGGTTGCAATGTACTTGTAGTCGATATCCGTAAGTTCCTCCTTCGACATAAAGCCGGAGAAGAAATCCGCATCTTTTTCAAGAAGATCATTCAGGCTCTCAATCGGCATAAATACCGAAAGCGATCCCTTATAATCATAGACCTTCTTTACCTTAAAGGAATAACTCTTATTATCATATTTTTCATTAAGGACAAAGGTGTCCCCCTCGTAAATCTTGTACTTTTCGCTGAAGGTATTGGATATCATTACCTCGTTATCATTAAGTCCGTCGGCGAGAGTAATATACTTGCTGTCATCCACGATACCGTATACGGAGATGCTTTCATCCCTGGTTTTGGCTCTGTACTCAAGAGAAGCCAATGTAAAGCGTTCCGCAGATTCTTCTGACGTAGCAATCGTATTTCCGTCATCATCTTCCGTGGTTTTCAGAATAGTCTGATAATCGGCAAATATAAGATTCTGAACATTTGACTGATAGGCCTTGACTGACTGAGGGAATCCTACTGCCATGGAAAGCATCAGCATAACAAACGAAATTCCGAAAAGCAGTACCAGATAGTTGGGTATGTTCTGGAACATGATACGCAAACGGAAACGTTTGAAGAAACTCCATCTCGGAAGTCTCATAGTCTTCTTCTTTTTGGAACGCTTAAGATCATGACGAAGGAATCTGAGAGGTGAATATCTGAGATTTCTGACAATGATCACAAGGTTCACAATAAACATGAGAACAATCGGAATGACGGTGGTATAAATAAATGCATCCGGCGACCAGACGGTTTCATAGGCCGGAAGACTGTAGCTGTTATAGTACATGTTCACTACAATTGTTTTAAAGAAGGTATATCCCAGAATATTTCCGATGACGGCAGATATAAGGGTTACCAGAACCGGCATGGACATGTAGTGCACAACCAGCTCACCCTTGGTATATCCGGAAGCTCTGAGGGTTCCGATTACCGACGACTCTTTGTTAATTGTGGAGCTTACGGTTATGGCAAATATAAAAGCTATAACAGCGATAAGAATATACAGAATTATAGTCGCCATTACCATGTCCTGGCCCAGATCATCCAAAGCGAAATTGATAGCCTCGTTAAGATAGGCCGGCAGGAAGTTTTCAACGTTATACTCTCCCACCACCGAATTGGTTACAATGCTGGTCATCACATTTTCGGCATATGCCTTCTTCTCAACATCACCTTCAGGCTTACTTTCGTAGATCCATGCATAGTTGTAGTGAATGTTGGCTTCGATTCTGTCAAAGCCCGCATCGGTAACAATGGCGACGTTAAAGTTGATGGCGTCGAACATGGAATCTGTGGGCTTCTCATAGAGAGTGCTGTAATTTACCAGAGCAATAAGAGCTGTGATTTTGAACTTTTCTCCGCCAACCGAGATTTCATCACCCACTTTAAGATCAACGTTATCGGCATGCATACGGTCGATGGCGATTTCGTTGTCGGCATCGGGCATTTCACCCTTGAGTATGCTGTACAAATCAACATCATCCCGGTCTTTAAAGATACGGATATTGCCTTCTTTTTCACCGTCGAAGTCTCTGTCCTCGGTTGAATCCTTGTAGAAATTCTCGAATATTTCAACGGTTCTACTCTTGTAGTCGGGATTCTCGAGATCGTATCTTTCAACCGCTTTTTCGTAGGCTTCATCTACGGCCTTATCAACTTCTTTATGAGCTTCTTCCTTTGCTTCGGAAAGGATCTGCTGATACATTTCGCTTTCCAGAATCTCGTCTGTTATCTCGGGGAATTGCTCGTTTACGGCCTTTACTACTTCGGCATCTGCCTCTTCATAGCCTTTGTTTAAGTAGTATTCTTTTACATCGGCCTTGTCTCCTGATTCAACGGCAGATATAAACTCGGCATCCGCCTCTTTGTCCAGTTCGAAACATCCGTCCTCAAGTTTGTTGCTTACCACTTTTTCATCTATGGAAGTAAGCATACTCTTGTTGGCTACAAACATACCGGAAATGAATCCGATCATCAATATCATAAACAGGGCGATGACAAGATACTTTTGCCATTCACCGATAAGTTCTTTGAAAACCCTCTTGCTCAGGGGGTTGGAAGTTTTCTTTTTCATACTAAATCCTCTAATAACTACGGGTAACGGTTTTGGGCACGGGTAACGCTTTGCCATGCAAAATCGCCTACGGCGATGGCAAAGCGCTGTGTCTGGCGCTTCCTTCGGAAGCACCAGACGTTTCATGCATAATTGCCTTCGG
>CACYBJ010000076.1 GCA_902772565.1 uncultured Lachnospiraceae bacterium
GCCTCATCAATAATAACAACGCTGTCGGAATTGGCCTTGATAATCTCTTCTATCTTGTCTATACCCATGGCAAGGGATGTGGGGGCATTAGGATTGGCAATTACCACGCCGCCGTTTTCACCCTTGTAATCCTCAGGATTAATTGTAAAGTCAGGATTTAAGGGCTTAATCTCGTACTTGATCCCGTAAAGATCGCACCAGACATCATAGAATGAATAGGTGATATCAGGGAAAAGCACCGGAAGATCTGAATCAAAGAAGGTCTGAAATGCCATACCTAAAACATCATCACTTCCGACGCCTACGAATATTCTTTTTTCATCCACACCGTACACTTCGGAAAGGGCTCCCACCAGTTCCTTGGAATCCGGATCGGGATACTTTCTGAAGGCAGATGCATCTGCCGATTCAAGAACCTCAAACACCTTCGGTGAAGGCGGATAAGGATTCTCGTTGGTATTAAGTTTAATTATATTTTTGATCTGGGGCTGTTCACCGGGAATGTATGGAACAACCTTTTTTACTTTTTCTCTCCAGTCTGACATACTCTCTCCAATCACATTCTATAATGCCTATTTAGTAAGTCCGTATTCCTTGGCAAGTTCGGCAAATGCAGGAATTGAACGAACGATCATATCATAATCGACACAATAAGCAAGCCTTACCCAACCGGGGCCGGCGAAACCTTTACCGGAAACCAGAAGCAGATGATACTTCTTGGCTGCCTTTGAAAATGCCACATCGTCACCGCCCGGAGCTTTCATCCAAAGATAGAAAGCGCCTTCCGGCTTGACACATTCGAAGCCAAGCTTTGTAAGGGATTCATACAGGAACTTTCTGTTCTTGTCATATATAGCCACATCGGTTACAAGGTCAAGAGACTTTCCGATAACCTTCTGGATAAGAGAAGGAGCATTGACAAATCCAAGAACACGGTTTGCAACTGCTGCACCGTTAATGATCAGGTCCGCATCGTCAAGTTCATCCGGAAGTACCAGATAACCGATTCTCTCACCCGGAAGGGAAAGGGATTTTGAATAGGAATAACCGACAACAGTATTATGATAATACTTGGTAAGATAAGGTACTACAGCGCCGTCATAAACCAGTTCTCTGTAAGGTTCATCGGCAATAAGATAAATGCTGATGCCGTACTCCTTTTCCTTTTCAGCAAGCACTTCCGCAATGCTCTTTATTACTTCTTCACTGTAAACAGCACCTGTAGGATTGTTCGGTGTGTTAACGATCAAAGCCTTGGTCTTTGGTGTAATTGCATCCCTGAGTCTTTCGGGAACAGGCATGAAAGTATTTTCATCTGTTCTTACTGCCTTAATTACACCGTCGAAATTGGCAACATAATTATTATACTCAACAAAGTATGGTGCAAAGGTAAGTACCTCATCCCCGGGGTTAAGCAGAGTCTTAAGGATAACATTAAGACCGCCTGCAGCACCCACTGTCATAAGAATATTTCTTTCGGTAAAATGAGTATCGTGAAGCTTATTAAGATGCTCTGCCACTGCAAGTCTTACATCCGGATAACCCGCATTGCTCATGTAGCCGTGCAAAACCACGGAATCCATGTCTTTTGCAATACTTATAATATTCTCGTTTACTTCCTTCGGTGCAGGTACGCTTGGATTACCCAAACTGTAATCATAAACATTTTCCTTACCGAACTCTTTGGCCATTGCAGCTCCCTCTTCAAACATGGCTCTGATGGCTGAACCGTTTTCCACAAGGGAGATAACCTTCTGTGATATCATTTTATTCCTCCAAATATTAATCCTGTCTCATTTCAATTATAGGTCCGCCCTTACCGTCAATATAATCGCCGGTAATAACCACTTTACCTATCATTTTATCTTTAGGTATTTCATACATTATATCAAGCATGTATTTTTCAATTACGGACCTTAAGGCACGGGCTCCCGTGTCTTTCTTTCTTGCTTCGGCTGCTATTCTGTTAAGTGCCTCCTCTTCAAACTCAAGCTTTACTCCGTCCATTTCAAACAGTTTCTGATACTGCCTGATGATGGAATTCTGAGGCTTAACAAGAATATCCTTAAGCATATCATCATCCAGACCGCGAAGGGAAAATACAACCGGCAGACGTCCCAAAAACTCAGGAATCATGCCGTACTCCCTAAGGTCTTCAGTGGTAACCTTGGAAAGAATGTCCGGATCCTTGTCGTACTTATCTTTAAGCTCGGCACCGAAACCGATGGATGAAGACTTTGTAAGACGGTTCTTGATTATATTTTCAAGATCCGGGAAGGCACCGCCGCATACAAAAAGAATGTTTCTTGTATTTATGGTAGTCATGGGAACCATGGCACTCTTGCTGGATGAACCGACGGGAACATCCACATCCGCACCTTCAAGCAGTTTAAGAAGTCCCTGCTGAACGCTTTCGCCGCTGACATCTCTTGAATGTGTTTCCTTTTTCTTGGCTATTTTATCTATTTCATCAATAAATACTATGCCATGTTCCGCTTTCTCCACATCATTGTCGGCATTGGCCAGGAGCTTGCTGAGCACTGACTCAACATCATCTCCGATGTAGCCTGCTTCCGTAAGGGATGTGGCATCGGTAATGGCAAGAGGCACATTAAGGATTCTGGCAAGAGTCTTTAACAGGTAGGTCTTTCCGCTACCTGTAGGTCCGATCATTAACATATTGGACTTTTCGATTTCGATGCCGTCACCGTTTTCGTTTTCACCCGAAGCTTCTTCGTGAAGAACACGTTTATAGTGGTTATAAACAGCCACACTCATGGCTTTCTTGGCTGTCTCCTGACCCACAACATGCTTGTTAAGTTCCTCATGTATTTTGCTGGGTACGGGAAGATCCTCAAGCGTAAGTGTCTTAAGGTCCGGGTTGGGATTCTTCTTTTTCTTCTTGGATTTTACCTTTGTACGGTCGTTTCCTGTAAGGTCCCCCGGAAATACAAATCTGATATTTCCGAAAGGAAAAGGACTGCCGTTGTTATTCTTTTTGTCCTTCTTCTCAGTTTCCTCACCGGGCACGTCATCAAGATCGATATTGGTGACTTTTTGTTCCGTACTGTCTGCATCTGCCGTGCCCTTCGCATCTGCCGAGCTTCCCGGAGTAATTTTCGAACCAGCAAAATCATAGGAAGCCGGATTAAAAATGCCCGAAAGTTCTCCCAGTCCCATGTTATTTAATGCATTAAGGGATTTCTGCATGCAATCATGGCAAAGGCATATGTTGCCATTAAGATGAATCATTTTGCCGGCAGAATTCTCGGTTCTGTGGCAAAGCATGCAGATATCATCAAAACCATCGCTCATCTATACTCTCCTTGTTAAAAACTAATTATTGTTTATTTTATCGATACAGTTAACCAGCGCCTCAAAACAGGCATTCTCTTCTTCTCCGGAAATCACAAATTCGAGTTCTTCACCGCTTTTTACTTTGGCAGACAGAATACCCAGAACACTCTTGGCATTTACCTCAAAATTGCGAACCTTAAGATAAACCGAACACTTATACTTAAGTGTTGTGCTGGAAATCCTGCCGGCTGCATCAAGAGAAATGCCGCCTTCGTTTTCGATTGCTTTCATCAAACGTAACATAAAAGTATCCCCCTGGTTCTAATGTGACGCATGCCCTGCAAAAACGCTTCGCATTGGCATGCGCTGTGTCATTCATCCCTTCGGGATAAATGACGTATTACTGATATTTTACTATTATTGACAGTTTATTCTGTTTCGCTTTCGGTTTCCGCTTCCACTACCTCAACGGTAATAACAGCGTCATCAACCATATATTTATTATTGTTGCATGTCACAGGCATATCATAGGTGCCCGGTGCGGTTATGCCGCTTAAATCAAGACTGAGATTTAAATCCGATGCCGATATGGAATCAAGACTTCCTAACGCACCCCATACATTAAGTGTTACGGCATTGGTAGCA
>CACYBJ010000077.1 GCA_902772565.1 uncultured Lachnospiraceae bacterium
GCCCAAGTCGCTCGCAGGTATTACTTCAAATTCATCCTCATCATTTGGTGCGGACAACCAAAGAATTCTGCCCAGCATGTACTGTCTCGGACAATTCATAAAGGATTCCAATGCGGTCGGCGAACAATCCGCATTAAGCCTTGGTTCTACTCCTGTAGTACCGCCCTTGCTTTCCCTTGACAAACCAATCAATTGCTTGCCGGAGTTATAGGCCTGTCCAACAAGTCCGGAAGCAGAAATTGCCGGTGTGAAATAATCTGTTTTTTCGATCATCTTTTCCAGTTCGGCTATAGTTGCACTGCTGCCATGTTCGTTTCGGAACAGTTCGAAAACAAGGGAAGATGCATTATCTTTTTTTAGTTCAGACACATTTAGTCCGGCATAGGACACGTTGATTTCAGAATTAAGTCCTGACGCAAGTTCCACGAGCGAAAACATATTATTACGTTTTCTCGCAATATTTCCCTCGGAGGTAAGGTGTTCGGCTCCTTCACCAAACAGTTTTAAATCTGCGTCTAAAAGCAAATAGTTCTCCGTCGGAGACCCCGGATAATTCCCGGCAGACAGTCCTGCTATATACAAGTTTTCCCTTACTGTTGATAGTGCTCCGTCTACACTTGTAACGTATAGTTTTCCCTCTTCGCTTGAAGTATTCGCAACACCAAGATTAAGGACATTGGAAATAATCTCCTCCATAGTCTGTTCGATTCCGGTCTCACGAATAGTTTTCAATTCATCAAAAATAACGCTTGAAGCAGCCAGATCAAGCGACATAACCAATTCGGCCGAATTAGAACCTGCGCCTTTTCGAATTCTTGAATACTTTTGTATGAATTCCTCCGGTGGAAGGGCCAGTTCATCTGCGACAATCTCAAGATAGGGAACACAAAGACGCTTGCGGTGGATATCCGCATATGCCTTTTCATCTGCCTTGTTAATTATGTACTCTTCTTCTCTGAGTGCCGCAACAAAACCTGATATTCTCTTCTCGTTAATATATTTATCATTGGTTAACCTAATGCTTCCGAGAACACTGTCATAAGTATCCCAACTGAACTCAGAATCGGTTTCGGGAAATAATTTCTCAAGCTTTGATTTGTCAAATGTCGAATCGGACAGCATGGTTCTTAATGCTTCGCCGCTAAACAAACCACCTGCAATCCACTGATAGTAAAGGATGAGAAGTCTCGCGGGGTTGGAATTGATAATCGGAATGCCGCACCCAAATGAAATCGGCATATCATAAAGAAGAGCATAATCAAAAAACAACTGTCCGTAGGTAGCCGAATCGGTTACAGCTACGGTACATTTGTCAAGTTTATGCCCGGAATAGATATCTGCCAGTACGGTCTCAACTTCGTTGGACGCACCATAACAGTTTTTGTATGTTTTAATATGTGTAAGATTATTGTTTATTTCAAAAAGAGACAAAAGGGTGCTCTCCCGGTACTTGCCATCGGAAAGACGACGCAACAAGGCCTTATCAAGTGGAGTTAACGGATATTCCTTTAATGTGATAAAATCCGCATCTATACTTGAGCATGAAAATAGAGCCTTTCTGATTATATCTATGGAATCAATAAGGCCTCTGTCGGAAAGAATTTGAATATAACTCTTGTATACGGATATAAGTGCGGAATTCTTTTCCCTGAAAATACCCTTACTAAGTATTGATTCAAGACATTCGGATTCATTCTCCGCTGATACCAGTGAACGAATTCTTCTTACAGCACCGGCAACCTCACGAACATCGGAATAGGTTACTTTTCCAAAGTACTCTATTCCTTTCATTGCTTCGGCAATTATGGCTGTTTCTTCGCGAATACTGACAAACCCTTCCGGAACAGGAATTCCGGAACGCATCAGACCATAGCGAGCCAGCTGAGCCGCCCCCATGATTCGAAGATTAAAACAGTTTATGCCATGCATAGCAAGGCTCTTTGTGATTTCCACCCCTTTGGCTCCGGGAGCCAGTATTATTCTTTCCCTCATACAATCCCCCATAACTGTAGTTTAGGTATATTAATTATACTGCCCTGAAAAAGCGGGCTCAACCGGCACTTTGACAAGCATTTTCGGAATGTAATCTGTTTTTACCTTTTCTTACGAAAATCGTCATTGGATTTAAAGTTGTAGATTGGTTTGATTACCTTGTCTACTGTAGCCGTCTCACTTATAGCATCAATAATTGATTGCGAATCCTTGTAAGCCATCGGGCATTCATCCAGGGTGTCCGCATCTGCCGTAGTCGTAAAAATACCTTCCATTTGCTTTTTAAACTCGGAAACAGTGAAACTGTTTTTTGCATCTTTTCTGCTGAATCTCCTGCCCGCTCCATGCGGTGCACTCTGATTCCAGTCATCATTGCCGAGACCTGTGCATATAAGCGCTCCGTCTCGCATATTAAGAGGAATAAGCAGTCTCTCGCCCTTCCTTGCAGATACAGAACCCTTTCGCAGAATCATATGATCAATATCAATGTAATTATGAACAGTTGTAAAAAAGTCCTCCTCATCCAGCTTCATGCCATCAAGAATAACCTCTTTTATTATACAACGATTCAACGCCGCATAATACTGCATTATCCTCATATCATGAAGATAGTTTTCTTTCTCTTCACCGCTCAAATAGGCCAGTTCGTAAGGAATTTCGTCCTGTTTTCTGCCTCCAAGCAGCTTATAGGCCATGTTCTGATAGTAGTTTGCAACTCTTAATCCCAGGTTTCTGCTTCCGGTGTGAATTACAAGATACAGGTTTTCATCTTCATCCTTGTCAATCTCTATAAAATGATTACCTCCACCCAAAGAACCAAGAGCCTCAAAACTGCGCCTCAAATCTATTCTCTTTGCGCAAGCCAGTTCATAAACATCCACTCTGCCGTGGCTTCTATGGGGCCGTACTCTCACATCGCGTCCATGCGGTATGTTTTCTTTTATAAAGCTATCAAGCTTAGGCAAATCTATTCTTTTTTGTTTTAACTTGATTACGTCCATTCCGCAGCCAATATCTA
>CACYBJ010000078.1 GCA_902772565.1 uncultured Lachnospiraceae bacterium
ACCCAAATACCCTTGAGAAAATCGAGGCAGATGTTACTATACTTGCCACGGGCGGCATCGGCGGTCTTTACAGGCATTCCACAAACTACAGGCATCTGACAGGTGATGCTCTGGCCATAGCCATTAATCACGGCATTGAGCTTAAGGACATTAACTATGTTCAGATTCACCCAACCACTTTCTATTCGGAGCGTGAAGAAGACAGAAGTTTCCTGATTTCCGAATCTGTACGCGGCGAGGGTGCCCTGCTTTACGATAAGAACATGGAGCGCTTTGTTAACGAACTCATTCCAAGAGATCTTCTTACTGCGGAAATCCGTAAGAAAATGGCAGAGGATGATACAAAGCATGTTTGGGAAGACATGCGCCCCATTGGAGATGCGGAAATTCGCGAGCATTTTCCGAACATCTACGATCACTGCATGGACATGGGCTACAATCCATCCGAACAGTGCATTCCGGTAGTTCCGGCCCAGCATTATTTCATGGGCGGAATCAAGGTTAACCATGAATCCAAGACCAGCATGAACAGGCTTTATGCAGTAGGCGAAACCGCCTGCAACGGTGTTCACGGAAAGAACCGTCTTGCAAGTAATTCCCTTCTTGAGAGCATGGTATTTGCCTTAAGAGCAGCCATGGACATTATCAAGGATTACTCTGTAGGTGCCTACGGAAGCATTAACCTTTCCACCGGTGAAAACTGTGAATCCGAACTTCGCAAGGAGATTTTTAAGGCAGCTGACCTTTCAAAGTACTCCGATGACGATTCCGTAACCAAGAGTTACAGAGATCTGGTGAAGGAAGAAATTCAAAAGGCAGATGCACAGACCTCCGATTTCAAAGACGAAGAGGAATATGCCAAGATAAAGAAAGAAAAGGAAGAGGCCAAGGCCAAGGAACTGGCCAAAAAGGAAAAGGCCAAGGCCAAGAAGGAAGCCAAGGCAGCCAAAGAAGCAAAAGAATCCAAGGCTGTGAAAGAAGAAAAGGTTTCCAAAAGTTCCAAGGCAGCCAAAGAAGAAAAAACAAAAAAGAGTAAGAAAGACAAAAAGAAAGGAAAATAAAAATGTTTGATCCCGTTACTTTAAAACTTAATGTTGATCCCCTTATTTTAAGCGCTTTAAGAGAGGATATCTCCAGCGAAGACGTTTCCACCAATTCCGTTATGCCTGAAGCCAAGGCCGGAAAGGTTGACCTTATAGCAAAGGAAGACGGTATTATCTGCGGTCTTCAGGTATTTGAAAGAGTATTCAAACTCCTTGACGAGGATACAAAGGTTGTATTCTACGTAAAGGACGGCGATAAAGTAACCAAGGGCCTTCTTATGGGCGAGGTATACGGCGACATCAGAACACTTCTGTGCGGCGAGAGAACAGCTCTTAATTACCTTCAGAGAATGTCAGGTATTGCAACATACACCAATCAGGTGGCAAGCCTTCTTGAAGGATGCAAGACCAAACTCTTAGATACAAGAAAGACCACACCTAACAACCGTATTTTTGAAAAGTACTCCGTAAGAATCGGTAGCGGTAACAATCACAGATACAACCTTTCCGACGGTGTTCTTCTTAAAGACAACCACATCGGTGCAGCCGGCGGCGTTAAGGAAGCCGTTGCCATGGCTAAGGCCTATGCACCTTTTGTAAGAAAAATCGAAATCGAAGTGGAAACACTTGATATGGTTCGCGATGCCGTAGAAGCAGGCGCAGATATCATCATGCTTGATAATATGGATCATGCAACTCTTGAAGAGGCAATGAAGATCATCGACGGAAGAGCAGAGGTTGAAGTTTCCGGTAATGTAACCAGAGAAAACATTGCAAAACTCACCGATATCGGCGTTGACTTTATCAGCAGCGGTGCTCTTACACATTCGGCACCTATTCTTGATATTTCACTCAAGAATCTGCATCCGGTAGACTAGTGCCGGACTTTTGTGTAAGGGGTTAGTTGACAGTATTTCTGTCATTTGCTTTTTGGAGGAGAAAATGACCGGAGAAGAAAGAAGAGAACAATTAATCAAACTTCTGAAATCCAAAGAAGCCATTCCGGGCACGGATCTTGCCGGTAAGCTTGGGGTAAGCCGCCAGGTGATTGTTCAGGACATCGCTTTGCTAAGAACCGGCGGTCTGACAATTACTTCCACTACCAAGGGCTACCTTCTTGAAGAGGATACACATCCCAAACGTGTGTTTAAACTCTATCATTCGGCTGACAGATGCGAAGACGAGCTGAATCTTATAGTTGACAACGGCGGAAGAATAGAGGACGTTTTCATTTATCACAAGGCCTACAACATTGTTAAAGCCGACATGAATGTACGTTCAAGAAAAGATGTTCAGAAGTTTATGGAGCAGATAAGAAGCGGCAAGTCCCAGCTTCTTTCAACTGCCACCAGCGGTTATCATTATCATACCGTATCTGCCGATACCGAAGAGGAACTGGACGAAATCTACGACCAGCTGGAAAAGAACGGTTTTCTGGCAAAACTGCAGGACTATGAGCCGGTGGACTTTTGGAAAAAAGAAGACAATAACAATTAGACCCACGGAGGTTTTATGACAACACGTGAAATGCAGGATGAAATCATCCGCTTGAAAAAAGAAAAAGACATTTGCATACTTGTGCACGCATATATCAGCCATGATGTATGGGAAGTTGCCGATTATGTTGGCGACAGCTACGGCCTTTCAAAGCAGGCGGCATCTGCCCCTCAGCAAAACGTGCTCATGTGCGGTGTAAGATTTATGGCAGAGACCTGTAAGATACTTTCTCCCGAAAAGAAGGTTTATCTTTCACATCCCGATGCAGGCTGCCCCATGGCAGAACAGATCGACAGGGAACTTATCGAAGCCTACAAGGAAAAGAACCCGGATACCACAGTGGTTGCTTACATCAATACCACAGCCGATTTAAAGACTGTCTGCGATGTTTGCGTAACTTCCGCATCTGCCTTAAAAATCGTAAATAACATAGAGAACAAAAAGATTCTTTTTATTCCCGACAGAAACCTCGGTGGCTGGATAAAAGAAAAGTGTCCTGACAAGGAAATCGAACTCATGCAGGGCGGATGCCCATCCCATGCCCTTCTTCGTAAAGAAGACGTGGAGAGAATGAAGGCTAAGTATCCGAATGCACAGGTTCTTGTTCATCCCGAAAGCAGAAAAGAAGTGGTGGATCTTGCGGACTACGTGGGAAGTACCACAGGCATTATGAAATTTGCCAAGGAAAGCGATAATAAGGAATTTATCATCGGAACAGAGAACAGCATTGTTCAGCATCTTCAGATGGATTGCCCCGAAAAACGTTTCTACGAACTGTCCAAGGATTGTGTGTGCCGTAACATGAAGCTCACCACTCTGGCAGATGTTTACAACTTTGTAAAATACGGTGAAGCCGAAGAAATCCTTATGGAAGAAGATGTCCGTCTTAAGGCTCTTGCTCCTATCAATAAGATGCTGGAGCTTGGCGGCTGAT
>CACYBJ010000079.1 GCA_902772565.1 uncultured Lachnospiraceae bacterium
CGACAAAAAATAAATAGCATTGAACATATGACCCCGCACTGTTTTGTGCAGGGTCATTTTTATGTTCTGTACAGCTGACCGCCGTTTGTTTCTGCAAGCATTTTTTTCTCTTTTAGGCCTTCAACTATATCAAAGAGCCTGAAGTAATCAATGGCGCTTTTTGCTACCAGTTCATCAAAAAATACCGGTGATCTGCCTATTAATGAAAGTATTTTTGTTTCCTCCGGCGACAATTCAGCCGGCTTCTTTGATTCAGCACTGCCAAAACAGTATTGATCATTTTCATCCATGGTATAGTTTATGAACTCAGGATACTTATCCTTCAGCGCAAAAGCGATATCGGAAACATCAGTTACGAGGGCTGCACCTCTTTTTATCAGTTCAAGGCAGCCTTCGGATAAACTGTCGCCTATGCGCCCGGGAACCACAAATACATCCTTTCCTTGCTCCAAAGCTCTGTCCACGGTGATAATGGTTCCGCTGTGTTTTCTGGCTTCAATAACAATTACCGCATCTGCCAGTCCTGCAATTAATCTGTTTCTTTCGGGGAAATGTCTTTTTTCGGCATATGCCCCCATAAAGTACTCTGTGATTATGCCTCCCTTTTCGCCCATGATTTCAAACAAATCGGCGTTACACCTGGGATATACTTTATCAAAGCCGAAGCCAAGGACTCCGAAGGTATCTCCGCCGCAGTTAAGTGCTGCCCTGTGTGACAGACCGTCTATGCCTGCTGCAAGACCGCTGATCACCTGTATGCCGCAGGAGGACAGTTCCCTGACAAGCATTGCAGTTATTTCTTTGCCATAATCCGAGCATGCCCTTGCACCGATAACCGAAACCGCAGGGGCCTGTTCATCAGGAAGCCGTCCCTTATAAAACAGTCCTATCGGCGGTATTTTTATACTTTTTAGTTTTTCAGGAAAACCATCGTCGGAAAAAGCAACAAAATCCGCATTAAACTTGTACAATTTCCGATAAACTTCCTGAGCCGAAAAACCTTTGGCGCAGCTTTCAAGCACTCCCTTGATTCTTTGTCCTGCCTCATCGGGAATCTTTCCGGCAGATGCGGTTTCGTACAGTTCGTAGGCCGATCCGTAAATATCAATCAGCGCCGCTTTTTCCGGTGGCGACAGCTGATAAAGGGTGGAAAGCCATAATGCAGCTTCTCTTTCGTCCATAGCATTTCCTTTCTAACATGTCCCGGCAAGATCCGTCAGTCTGAACATCAGTGCTTCATTCACATGCTTTTCCTGAATTGCTTCAAAGCCCTCAAGGTCAGCTATGGTTCTGGAGGTTTTAAGTATTCGGTAGTAGGCTCTGGCAGAAAAATCACAGGTGTTAAACAAATCTTTGATTTTTTCTTTTGAAGCCTTGGGAATCACACAAAACTCTTCCGTTTCCCTGCTGGTAAGCCTTGAATTGTACTTTGTGTCAGAATCCTTGTAGCGCGCCTTTTGCATCTGCCTTGCCTTAAGAACCCTGTTTCTCATAATCTCAGAAGACTCAGACTTTATCCTGTTCCCAAAATCCTCAAAATTAATTGCGGGAATGTCCACTTTAAGGTCAATTCTGTCCAGTAACGGCTGTGATATCTTCGATACATATCTTGCAATTTCGCCGGGCATGCATCTGCATTTGTTTCTGTCCGGAAAAAATCCGCAGGGGCAGCGGTTCATCGCTGCAACAAGCGTAAACCTTGCGGGATATGTAATGCTTCCGAAAACTCTGTTAATTACTATTTTACCGTCCTCAAGGGGCTGACGCAGAACCTCAATGGTATCCCTTTTAAACTCGGGAAACTCGTCTAAAAACAGTATTCCGTTATTGGCAAATGTTATCTCACCGGGCATGGGATTGTTGCCGCCTCCGATCAGAGCTCCTCTGGACACCGAATGGTGCGGATCTCTGAAGGGTCTTTCGGTAATCAAACCGTTTTCGCACAGTTTTCCCGCAACGGAATAGATACGGGTCAGCTCGATCTGCTCTTCATAATCAAGGGGAGGCATGATTGTAGGGATACGTCTTGAAATCATGGATTTACCGGCTCCCGGCGGACCGGCAAGAAGCAGATTATGCATACCTGCAGCGCATATCTGGGCTGCCCGTTTTGCCATAAACTGACCATGCACATCCGAAAAATCCAGCGTCTCTTTTGGGGCGGATGCATCTGCCTCGGACTCGTGTTTCACATCAGGTATAAGGCCATCATTCAAGAAATCCACCACATCTTTAATTGTGTTTACAGGCACCACCCTCATGCCTTCTATCAAAGAAGCTTCCCTGAAATTGGCCGCAGGCACAATAACAGTACTTAACCCTTTTTCTTTACAGGCAATAACAGCCGAAAGAACGCCTTTTACTTTGTTCACGTTTCCATTAAAGCTTACTTCTCCAAAAACGCAGATGTCCGCCAAAGGCCGATCTTTAATGTCGCCTGTATTCATCAGTATTCCGATAATAATTGCCAGATCGTAATGCGTTCCCGTTTTCCGCAGGGAAGCCGGGGAAATGTTTACTGTAATCTTTTTACCGGGAAAATCATATCCCGAATTCTTAATTGCTATTCTTACTCTTTCCCTGGCTTCCTTTACTTCGCCGGAAAGCAGGCCTACCAGTTCCATGCCGGGTAAACCGTTGTTTACATCTGTTTCTACCGTTACCGGCTTTGCATCGATACCATATACGCTTGCGCTAAAAACTTCTGTTAACATAAAAAATACCTCACTGCTTAAATTCTAGATAAAAGCAGTAAGGTATATCCATTTGTAAAATATATAAAATTTATAAAAAAAATTATCGGATTGATGCAAGGTTTACATGTCAGGTTTGCAAAACCATCGTGAATTTGTATATCAAATCACAAAAAAATGTACAGAATAAACAAAACTATTTCTTGGTTGAAGTCTCAGTTTTGAGTATAGACTTTAGTTCATCCATGAATGTGTTCACATCCTTGAACTCTCTGTAGACAGATGCAAAACGAACATAGGCTACATCATCGAAATCTTTAAGCTTATCCATGACAATTTCACCGATGGTTGAGCTGCGGATTTCTTTTTCCTCAAGATTGAAAATTGCTGTTTCAATGGAATCAACAAGCTTCGAAATGTTTTCAACGGAAATAGGACGCTTATGACATGCCCTGAAGATACCTTTTTCGATTTTTCCGCGATCGTAAGGCTCTCTGATGTTATCCTTCTTGATCACAACCAAAGGAAGAGACTCTATTTTTTCATAGGTGGTAAAACGCTTGTTGCATGCGTCACACTGTCTTCTTCTTCTGATTGTAGCATTATCGTCGGCAGGTCTGGAATCGATAACTTTATTGTTATCTTCACCACAAAACGGACATCTCATAATAATCCACCTCTGTCAAAAAATTGTAGACGTTAAACACAAGATAATGTGCTTATATTTTTAAACAAATACAGTATATCATAGTAAAAAATTGCTTTCAACAGTATTTTTTTCTTGTATACAATAACTATTAAGGGTATAATGTCAAAGAAAATACGTTGACCGGAACTATAGTACGGAGGTTTATATGAGACATCTACTCAGTCCACTGGATTTTTCGGTTGAAGAAGTCGACCATATGTTAAGACTTGCTTCCGATATTTCCGAAAATCCTGACAAATATTCCCATGTCTGCGACGGTAAAAAGCTTGCCACTCTCTTCTATGAGCCAAGCACCAGAACCAGACTTTCATTTGAAGCAGCAATGCTTAATCTCGGCGGCAAAACATTAGGTTTCCAGTCCGCTCAGTCATCTTCCGCATCCAAAGGCGAAAGTGTTGCCGATACCATAAGGGTTATTTCCTGTTATGCAGACATAGCAGCCATGAGACATCCAAAAGAAGGTGCTCCTGCTGTTGCCGCAAGTTTTTCCAACATTCCCGTTATCAATGCCGGAGACGGCGGTCACAACCATCCGACTCAGACATTTACCGATTTATTAACAATCAAAAAGCTTAAAGGCCGTCTTGATAACATGACAATAGGTCTTTGCGGCGATCTTAAATTCGGACGTACCGTTCATTCGCTTGTAAATGCCATGAAGCGTTATAAGAACGTTAAATTCATATTTATTTCTCCGGTAGAACTCAAGATACCTCAGTATCTTCGTGAAGAGCTTACCAATGAAAATTATGACTTCGTAGAAACAAACACTCTTGAAGATGTTATGCCTGAACTTGACATTTTATATATGACCAGAGTTCAGCAGGAAAGATTCTTCAACGAAGCCGACTATATCAGACTTAAAGACAGTTTTATTCTTACAGAATCAAAACTTGCTCTTGCCAAGGATGACTGCTATGTACTTCATCCGCTTCCGAGAGTCAACGAAATCAGCGTGGAAATTGACAACGATCCCCGTGCAGCCTATTTCAAACAGGTTCAGAACGGTGTATATGTAAGAATGGCTCTTATCATGATCCTCCTTGGACTTGATAAAGAATTCCCGATTGATTAGGAGGCAGACATGTTAAATATAAGCGGATTACATGAAGGTGTTGTAATTGACCATATCAAAGCCGGCGGAGCCATGAAGATATATAATTATCTGGAAATGGATAAGTGGGAGTCACAGATTGCCATTATTAAGAATGCCTCTTCCAATAAAATGTGCAAAAAAGACATTATCAAAATTGAAGGCAAAGTTGATGTAGATCTTGATATGCTCGGTGTATTCGATTCGGATATCACCTTCAACATTATAAAGAACGATGAAATCGTAGAAAAAAGACATGTAAGAATGCCAAGTGAGGTCGTAAATATCATGCATTGCGATAATCCGAGATGCATTACCTCCATCGAGCAGGGGCTTCCTCATAAGTTTATTCTTACAGACAAAAACAAACTCATATACAGATGTGCTTACTGCGAATCAAGATTCAAAGGATTCAAATAAACAAGAATTCAAGATAGTGCACAACTTATCAACGAAAATAATTACAGCCACAGCTATAGCTGTGGCTGATTTGTTTATATTACGATATGTCAAGACTCGCTCGCGAGTCTTGCGCGCCGGATTCGGGTCTGCTTCAGCAGACAAATTCCTGTCCGAATCCGTGCGCATCCTC
>CACYBJ010000080.1 GCA_902772565.1 uncultured Lachnospiraceae bacterium
ACCGTCTTTGATTTTTTCACGGATTCGCTTGATATGAACATCAACGGTTCTGGTATCGCCTATATACTCGTAGGCCCATACTCTCTCAAGGAGCTGGTCACGGGTAAACACCTGGTTCGGATGACTTGCCAGATAATAAAGCAGTTCGAATTCCTTAAGCGGAAGGGAAAGCGCTTCGTTGTTATACAGGCAGGTGTAGTTTGTAAGAGACAGGTACAGACCGTTGTAACTTACGCTGTTTTCGTCACCTACGGAAGGTGTCTGAGTCTCCGGCTGAGTCTTCGCCAGAGCAGAACGGCGGAGAACCGCCTTAACTCTCGCCACCATTTCCTTGGAATCAAAGGGCTTCATGATGTAATCATCTGCCCCAAGTTCCAACGCAAGAACCTTGTCAAAGATCTCGCCCTTGGCGCTGGTAATGATTATAGGCGTGTTGTCGTCCTTTCGGATGCGCTTGCACACTTCATAGCCGTCAATGCCCGGAAGCATAAGATCCAAAAGCACAAGGTCCGGCTTGTACTCGTTATAAACAGCTATGGCATCCACCCCGTCATTTACTATTTTCGTATCAAAGAATTCCTTTGTAAGATACAGTTCCATAAGTTCGGCGATATTATTATCGTCGTCAACTATAAGAATCTTCTGTCTTTCGCTCATGTGCTTCTCCTTTTCTTGCCTGCAAGACAGGCTCTTCCCCTTTACTTAAACTCCACAATGGTGACGCCTTTGTCACCTTCTCCGAATTCTCCCGCTCTGAATTTTTTGGCTACGGCACTTCTCTTTAAATGCTCCCAAACCGCATTCCTTAAAGCACCTGTTCCTCTACCGTGTATTACGGTTACCTGAGGGATGCCTGCGAGATAGGCATCATCCAGGTATTTCTCAAGCAGAGGGATGGCCTCGTCCGGATACTTGCCCACAAGATTGATCTCGGGGGATATGGTAAAGGACTTGGACATACGAATCTGCCCGCTTCCGTTTTTGGTTACCTTCTCCGGAAGCTTAATATCATCCTTGAGTATTTCAAGGTCGTCTATTTTCACATTAAACTGCATGATTCCGACGGTTACGGTGCACACGCCCTTTCGGTCCGGAAGCCTGTGGATGGTACCCTTTACATTCTGGCTGATGATCAGCACCGAGTCACCGATCCTGAAGTCCTCGGGAGCATTGTTTACTTTACGGGTCTGCTCCTTCTTTACTCCGGCAGATGCCTCCTCCATTCTCTTTCTTAAGGCTCTGCGCTCCTCTTCCATTTCACGCATGTTTCCGCCGCCGGCGGCCTGCTTATTCAGTTTTCTTATGGTTTCGTCGGCAAATTCCTTGGCTGCCCGCAGTACTTCCGCCGCCTCGCTTTTTGCCTCTTCTATTTCTTTTTCCTTGCGCTCTTTAAGCTTCTGCTTTTCGGCTTCAAGCGCGTTTCTTAATTGCTCCGCTTCGTTTCTTGCGGCACTCGCTGCCTTTTCGGCCTCCTCCGCAGATGCCCTTAACTCCTCAAGTTTAAAAAGCATGTCGTCGAAGCTTCTGTCCTTTTCGCCTATAAGGGCTCTGGCTTCGGCAAGTATTCCTTCATCCATGCCCAGCCTTGCGGATATGGCAAATGCGTTACTCTTTCCGGGAACACCCGTAAGAAGCCTGTAGGTAGGCTTAAGAGTGGTTACGTCAAACTCACAGGATGCATTGGTTACTCCCGGAGTTGTAAGGGCATAGGCCTTAAGTTCCGAATAGTGGGTGGTTGCCATTACGGAAACACCCTGGCTGTTAAGTCTGTCAAGTATAGCCATGGCTATGGCAGCGCCTTCCACAGGGTCGGTTCCCGCTCCCAGCTCGTCAAAAAGCACCAGAGACTCCGGTGTGGCATGTTCCAGAATGTTTATGGTTCTGGTCATGTGCGATGAGAAGGTGGAAAGAGACTGCTCTATGGACTGCTCATCGCCGATATCTGCATATATTTCATCAAAAAGTCCCAGCACCGTTCCTTCCCTGGCCGGAACATGAAGTCCCGATAGACCCATAAGATGCAAAAGCCCCATGGTTTTAAGGGATACGGTCTTACCGCCGGTATTCGGGCCGGTGATAATGAGCATACCGTAGTCTTTACCCAATGCCAGATCAATGGGAACAACGTCGCTGTCCTTAATAAGAGGGTGCCTTGCCTTAAATATGGTTACATGTCTTTCCTGCGAGAACGAAGGACGCACAGCCCTCATCTTCCTGGCCAGCATGCCTCTCGCAAAGATTGCATCAAGCTCCGTAAGAGTTGTTATATCATACTTAAGGTTCTCTATTTCGGGCACCAAAGATGCCGAAAGCATCATAAGGATTCTTTCGATTTCCTCCTTCTCCCTTATCTCCAGTTCCGTAATCTCATTGTTGAGATTTACGATTTCAATAGGCTCAATAAAGAAGGTGCTTCCGCTCTGGGACCTGTCATGTATCATGCCCGGAACCTTGGACTTGTTTTCGGCCTTTACAGGCACGCAGTAACGTCCGTTTCTCTGGGTGATCAGGTCTTCCTGAAGCTTGTCATCGTCGGCATATGCCCTCATGATGGAATTGATCCTGTCGCTTACGGAAGCCTTTTTCTGCTTGATCTCACGTCTTATGGTTTTTAAGGAGTGGCTGGCATCATCTGCGATTTCCGTATCGGAAATGATGCAGCGGTTTATCTCCCCGGAAATGTCCTCCAATGGCTCTAAAAGTTCGAAGCGTTCGGAAAGACAGTCCCCGGAGTCATTACTTTCTTCCTCTTCCTCGCTGCCTCCGATTTCTTCCGTGCCGTACTTTTTAACTCTGGCACATACCGTAAGGAGCGACGCAACCCGGCGAAGTTCTCCCGCGGAAAGGGATGCGCCTATGGAAAGTCTGGCAAGGCAGTCACCTATGCCGGATATTCCCGAAAAGGAAAGGGAGCCTTTGCGCATAATGCGGGCATATGCCGCTGCCGTCTCATCCTGAAGTCTTTCAATCTCTTCGGGATCGGACAGAGGGCTTAATGCCCTAACCATGCTTTTTGCAGATTCCGATGCGGCAAACTCCACCGTGCTTTCGATTATCTTGTCAAATTCAAGTGTGGTTATTACTTTACTGTTCATGCTGCTTAATCAGTCCCAGCTGAGACGGTGAAGTTCTCCCTTGAGATTAAAGCCGGGAAAATCATTCTGTCTCAGTGCTTCGTATACTACTATTGCTGCGGAATTACTTAAGTTCAGACTTCGCATCTCACCTATCATGGGAATGCGGATGCAGGTGTCGGGATGATTCACAAGTATCTCCTCGGGTATGCCTGCGCTTTCCTTTCCGAACATGATATAGCAGTCCGGCTCGAAGGAAACATCGGTATAACTTAAGCGTCCTTTGGTTGTTGCATAATAAATCTTTGCGCCGGGGTTCTTATCAAGGAAATCCTCGTAGGAGGAATAGACACGTACGTCCAGTTCCTTCCAGTAATCCATTCCGGCACGCCTCAAGTGCTTTTCGTCAAGAGAAAAACCCAGAGGCTCAATAAGGTGGAGCACGGATCCTGTAGCCGCACAGGTTCTTCCGATGTTACCTGTGTTGGCAGGGATCTCCGGCTCGTGAAGTACAATATTTAACATGTTACAAAAATCTCCGGGGAACGTAGGCTTTTATAAAGGTGCCGTCTTCCCTGTAATCTTCTTCTATTATCTGCCCGTACTTGCGTATGTTGTTCAAATACTTCCCGTCGGTGTAGGGCACGGTTTTTTCTATGTAAACCTTGCTTTCGTTAAGAATCTTTTCTATGACTTCCAGCATTTCGTCGAGTCCGTCTCCGTGCTTGGCGGATATACGGAGGGTGGCATCTGCCTTAAGATCCTTAAGGATAACCTCTTCTCTTACTTCCCCTTCTTCAATGGGGCGGTTGTAAAGGTCGATTTTGTTAAAGGCTGTAACCACCGGCTTGCCTTCACATTTAAGGCGTCCCAGGGTTTCATAAACAACCCTCATGTGTCCGTTTATCTCCGGATCCGAAGAATCCACAACATGAAGAATAATGTCCGCATAGGATGCTTCTTCAAGAGTTGAACGGAAAGCGTCTACCAGATGGTGAGGCAGCTTATTTATGAATCCTACGGTATCGGTAAAAAGCACTTCCTGTCCCGAAGGCAGTTTTGCATTTCTTGTGGTGGAATCAAGGGTGGCAAAAAGCAT
>CACYBJ010000081.1 GCA_902772565.1 uncultured Lachnospiraceae bacterium
CTCAGAGGAATAATAATGTCATACACATTGACATCACTGCCGAATTTCTCTTTGGCTTTATTTACTACGGCGCCGTATCTCTGGGCTGCCGCATCCACGTAGTTATACATTTCATAGGCTGTATCTTTATAAACGATACAGGTACTGTAAATCTTTAACTGTGATGGATCCGACGGTTCGTCAGGCTCAGGGGTAGGTGTGGGCGTGTTCTCCACAGGCGCAGGAGTTTCCTCACCGGGAGTTACTTCCGGATTGTCCGTTCCTCCGTCGGGACTTGTCACATCTGCAGCCACGGTAGGGGTGGAAATACCCTTTACCTCATCGTGGGAAATGCCGCCGCCGCGCTGTTTCTCTTTATTTCCGCAAGCTGAAAGGGAAACGGCCATGAGCGCTGATATACCCGCAAGGCACACTGCATAAAACAACTTGTTTCTTTTCATCTCAAAACCCTCAAAAACGGATTATTATTTTACAATTGAGTTAATAACGGTTTCCGCATTGGAATAGTCTGAAGTAATGCAAATAACAGCAATCTTGCCGCTGACCTTTACAATGGCATGATCTGTCTTGTCTCCTTCTTCAGGCTTATACTTCTGAGCCTGCTCCTTAACACCTGTAACATACATGTCGATGGAGTTCTTCACTTCAGTTGCATCTGCCTCGCTGGCACATTCAAATACACCTAAAGTATCGAAGCATTCTACGTCTGATGAAAAGTAAAGTGCAGAAGTTGCGGTATCGGGAAGCGAGAAGTAGTTTGTGGCTACAGTGGCATCCTGAGAAACCATTTCTTTATCGAATGTTACCTGAGATTTAATCTGATCGGCAATTTCCGATGCGCTGAGAGTGGTTGCGGTTTCACTTCCGCTTCCGTTTTCGGTCTTTGTCTTACTATCTACCGCTGCGGCACCGTTTCTGCCCGGATCGTCTTTTCCGCAGGCTGAAAGTGCAAGAACTGCAGTTAAAGCAAGTGTTACAAATAAAGCTCTTTTTTTCATAATATCTCTCCGTTTAAATACATTTAATAAGCTGTCACACTGAATAATTGTATACAATAATCAGTTTTTGTAAAGCACCAATTAAAACTTGAAGGTTTCATCAATACCAAGCCACAGCTTGTCCTTCTCGCTGAAATTGAGAGGAGTTCCGTCCTCCATCACATAGCCGGAAGGATCGGCGCTTCCCGGGTACTCTCCCTTAACCGTCGGCCACTTAATGCCGATTTTGGGATCGTTCCATGCAAGACCGCCCTCGTCGCCGGGGTGATAAAAATCCGTTACCTTGTAGCAGAATTCCGCCTCGTCGCTAAGTACCAGGAATCCGTGGGCAAAGCCTTCGGAAATATAGAACTGCTTCTTGTTTTCTTCCGTAAGTTCAACGCCGTACCACTGGCCGTAGGTAGGGCTTCCGCCCCTTAAGTCAACGGCAACATCAAATACCGAGCCCTTAATAACTCTTACAAGTTTACCCTGAGGGTACTGCTTCTGAAAATGAAGTCCGCGAAGCACGCCTTTTTTAGACATGCTCTGGTTATCCTGAACGAAAACCATATCAAGTCCGGCTTCATGCATATCATTCTGATTGTAGGTTTCCATAAAGTAGCCTCTGTTATCGCCGTGTACAGTAGGCTCAATAACATAAAGTCCCTCTATGGGAGCCTTTGTAACTTTTATCTGTCCCATTTTACCTTTGTGCAGGCGCAGTGTCCTTTGGTAATGCGCCTGCATCGTCACCAAAGGGTTATATATAAACTATTTACTGTTGCTGTTTTCTTAGTCCCGATTATTCCTGTGCCAGATAGTCCTTAAGGAATCTTCCCAAAGCATCCTGCCAGGTCGGAAGAGGTGTAAATCCGTTCTTTACAAGCTTTGATTTATCAAGTCTTGAGTTGAACGGTCTTGCCGCTGCCGAAAGTCCGTATTCTTCGGTGGTTACGGGCTCCACAAAGATTTTTCCGTAGTTTTCAAGGCCCATTTCCGCAGCCTGACGGTAGATTTCCTTTGTGAAATCACACCAGCTGATGAATCCGCCTTCGTTGGTGGCATGGTAATAACCGTACTTTTCCGTTTCGGCCATGTCAACCAGGAGTCTTGCAAGATCAAGGGTGTAGGTAGGCGTACCGATCTGGTCATTTACTACTCTTACATGATCGTGAGTCTTGCCTACATTAAGCATGGTCTTTATGAAATTCTTTCCGTTAAGTCCGAATACCCACGCAATACGTACAATGAAATACTTCTCAAGCAGTCCCGAAACAGCCATCTCGCCGTCCAGTTTTGATGAGCCGTATACGTTAAGAGGCGCATAATCATGGCAGTCCGGATCCCATGGAGTTTCACCGTCACCCGGGAAAACATAGTCGGTGCTTATGTAAATCATCTTGCAGCCGTGAGCCTTGGCCGCTTCCGCTATATACCTGGTACCCAGGGCATTGATGGCATTTACTTTAGGCCGGTTGGCCTCATCTTCCGCTGCATCTACCGCAGTCCATGCCGCGCAGTGAACCACTACGTCGGGCTTGATTTCGTTTAATGTATTTCTGACTGCCGCCTCGTCGGTAATATCAAGCTGAACATAGGGCATGGTCGTCACCGGTGAACCGTCCTGTATTCCGGAGAAAGTCTCCTGAATATCGGAACCTACACCTTCATAACCTCTTGCTGCCAGTTCATTCATGACATCGCGTCCCAGCTGACCGCCGACGCCTGTTACAAAGAATTTCAATTTTATCCTCC
>CACYBJ010000082.1 GCA_902772565.1 uncultured Lachnospiraceae bacterium
GAGAGTTCTTTAAGGGACGGGAGCTTTTCGAGCTGCAGGAATTTGTTTTTATGAAGTAGAAGGGAAATATCACTGCGATAAGATTTCAGACAGATTGGATTAATGATGGCGAAGAAATACAGATTGGCAATTTGCATGGTGCTGGCTGCGGCAGCGCTGGGAGCCTGCGCAGTAAAAAAACATGGCGGAGCTACGGATTCTTCTGTGGCAGGCAAGCAGGCCAAGGATGGCATGGAAGCTGCAGCATCTGCCGAAAACGAACAAAATGAGGAAATGCAGACATCTGCCGAGGGGGAAGTTTCCGAGGCTGATTCAGTATCCGGCAATGAAGGTGATTCTGTATCGGAAACCGAGAATGTACCTGCGGATGACAGTGTCGTAAACTCGGGGGCGGAAAGCGAAAGTGTTCCGACAGTTCCCGAGGAAACAACCTCTGACAAGCCGGCAGAGACTCCGGCGGAAACTCCGGCGGAGACAGCTTCTCAGGATAATGAAGCAGTACAGGCTTCAACCGGAATTACCGCGACTCAGGTGGGAATAACATCCGACATGACCTATGCAGGTTTTTCAGCCATCAATTCCGGCAGCGCAGTGCTGTATAAGAATTCAGATGCGATAAGAGGCAAGTATGTGATATGTGTCAATGCGGGCCATGGTACCAGGGGAGGAGAATCCGTAAAGACACAGTGTCATCCCGACGGCTCAGCCAAAGTGACCGGCGGAACTACCGGAAGCGGGGCGGTGAAGTCATCTGCCATTTCTTCCGGAATGACATTTAATGACGGCACTGCGGAAAGCAAGGTTACTCTGGCACAGGCTTTAATACTGAAAGATCTTCTTCTTGAAAAAGGATACAGTGTTCTGATGATACGTGAAGGCGATGACGTACAGCTTGATAATATTGCCAGAACCGTGCTTGCAAACAACTATGCCGACGTCCACATATCGCTTCACTGGGACAGTACCGAGAATAACAAAGGAGTTTTTTATTGCTCCGTGCCTAATGTGGCTTCGTACCGTGCTATGGAGCCGGTTGCATCCAACTGGGAAAAGAGCCACAAGCTTGGGGACGCAATAATAGGAAGCATGAAATCTCAGGGAGTTAAAATCTTCTCCGGAGGAAGCATGGCCATCGATCTGACACAGACGGCATATTCAAGCATCCCGAGTATAGATCTTGAACTCGGAGACAAGGCAAGCGATCATTCCGATGCGGTTCTTACATCAAATGCGTCGGCAATCATCGGCGGTCTCGATTCATATTTTGGTATCTCGTAAAGAGATTAAAAAGGGTCTTTATGCATGCATAAAGACCCTTTTCGTGCACCAATAACAAAAAAATTGTTGTTCGTGCACGAACTGTTTACATACGTGAAATTATTTGATATGTTGAAACCAGACAGAGGGGGTGTCAAAAGGCACAAAGAATTGCAACCAATCAGGGGAGGTTTGAAGTTTGAAAGTAAACTTTCAAACCCTTTGATGACGCAGCAGGCGCGTCATCAGACGGGCACCACGCCTGCGGCATGGTACGAGTTATGGAAGAGATTAAAAAAAGTTCAAAGAAACCATTAGCAGTAATAATCCTTGTTGTTGTATTAATTGCCGGTGCGGTTGGAGTGACGGTGTATTTGCAACAGGATGGCAAGAATAGCGGCTCTAAGAAAAGTGAACAGTCTGCCGGACAGGTAGACGATACAGCGTCCGGTGATAATGCCGGCGGATCTCAGACGGATTCTGATTCGCCGGAGGCGGTTACCGCATCGATAGATGATATTAACCAAAGTGTGCATATTGAGCTGTTTACCCGTTTTAAAGATAAAGACAGTAATGAGTTCAATTTCCCTGACGAATACTGTGGATCCTACATGGATTCAAAGGGTTATCACATTGTGCTTACATCACTGGATGATGCTACGATCAAGCAGTTCGACGATCTTTTCGCAAAACCAGTCTACATGGATTGCAGGGGATATGAGAACTATGTTTTCTATGAAAAAGGAACACTTTCCTACAAAACCATGTATTCTTATGCA
>CACYBJ010000083.1 GCA_902772565.1 uncultured Lachnospiraceae bacterium
ATCCACATAAGGACAGGCAGATGCATCTGCCTCTTCACCTTCCGGCAGACCTCTTAAGTACTCTGCCGCACTTAAAAACCACTGATGGGTTGTGGATGTGTGGTTCATTACGAGATCCATGATCACATTGATTCCGCGGGCATGGGCAGATTCCACAAGGGATTCAAAGTCCTCCATGGTGCCGTAGGACGCATCTATGGAATAATAATCCGTAATATCATATTTGTGATAGGTGGGCGAAGACATTACAGGCATGAGCCAGATTTCATTGCACCCAAGATCTGTAAAGGTGGACGCATCGCCGTCATTTATATAGTCCAGCTTATCAGTAACACCCTTAATGTCGCCTATACCGTCGCCGTTGCTGTCATAAAAACTGTAAACAAAGATTTCATAACAGGTACGGTAATTATCATCGACTGTATTTATTTCATCTTCCGCAAAGTAGACTTTTCCGGAGTTTGCGGAAGCTGTATCTTTCGGTCCCGCATTGCTTTTTTTTGAGGTTTTGGCGCAGGAAGACAGAATACATAAAGTAAAAATCAAACAGGTTATTACGGAAACAACCCTGAATGGCGATTTGGTTTTATTCCTGCTTGCTCTCATACTTCGTACCTGCAACTAACGTACTACCCGCCTGATGCCGGGCATACTTTCTTTCTGACGACGTGCCTGCATCGTCATCTTCGATTTTATAAACAACACTACAGCAGATTCTCGTCATAATGTGCACGAACACCGCCGATGAACTTCGGTCGTACTCTTGCAGCCAGCACAAAAGCGTCGCCTATCCTGTTATTTTCAAGTCTCACAGGCACAGCCACCTTCTTAAGATGCATGCCGATAAGGGTTCCGCCGATGTCTATGCCGGCATCTGCCTTGATTTCTTCCAAAGCTACAGGATCCTTAAAGGTCTTGTAGGCCGCTGTGGCAAATGACCCCCCTGCCTTGGGCTGGGGCACAACATTTACAGGCTCTGAGAAAGGAACTGCTTCTCTTTCCACAATAATTGCACGATTAAGATGCTCGCAGCACTGTGCGGCAATATAGATTCCTTTTTCACTTGCAGCAGAGTAGATTCCGGCAAATATAGCCTCGGCTGCTTCGGGACTTGAGTTGCTGCCGATTTTACTTCCCAGAATTTCACTGGTGGAGCAGCCGATCACAAGGATATTGCCTTTCTTAAGTCCTGCTTTTTCGATTATTTCATTGACAGTGCTTACTGCCTGCTTTGTTATTTCCTCAAACATTTTCTGCCTCTTTTTTTGATACTTTATATCCAATTAACCGCTAAGTTAATGTGGTAATCTTTCTATTTTTTGTCGGTCCAGTATGGCTTCTGATCCTTATGGGTGAAGCCTACCAGTTTTTCCCGGTAATAGTCTATTACAGACTTGTAATTGTCTTTTTGCTTTGAGTTAAGCTTCCCTGCGAAACTTAAAGCGTCATAGGTCTCACAGAGTTTCTTAAAGTCATCCTGAGCCGCATCCTTATAATTGTTGGATTCGTCAAGTTTTAAGGATGTCAGATAAAACTCCAGGTCCTTATGGGTACTGCTTTTCAGAAAGTCAAACATTACACTTACCGCTCTTTCTATTCAACCGGAACAATCGGAAGCTCGATGGGTCCCAAATCATCTAAAGGATTAGTTTCGCCCGAATCCGGTGTAGGTGTGGGGGCCTTGGTTACGGAACCTGTGGAACCTGCGGAATCACCGTTTTCGCCGGTAGTACTTTCGGAATCATTACCCGATCCATTGTTTTCCTCACCTGTGTTTCCGCTATTACCGTTTCCGCCGTTTGCCGGAACGATTTCTGTTTCGCCGTCGGGATTATCATCACTGTTATCTATAACAACGCCTTCTCCTTCGCCCGATGAATCGCCGGTATTTGAACCTGCACCGTCTCCGTCTTCAGAGTTTTTATCGTCATTGTTTTTATCGTCATTGTTTTTATCTTCCGATGTACCGTCGTCGGTGTTGTTCTCTGCAGGAGTTGTTACGGTAGTCTCCGCTTTTTTATTATTGCTCTTGCTCTTTTTCTTCTTGTCACCGCCGCATGCAACCAGCATGCAAAGGGAAGCGGTTACCATAAGTATTAATCCGAGTTTTTTCATAGTTATCACCATCTTTTTATACATTTATAACCTGTTTCTTAACAACAGGCTGTTTTTATAAGAGTACTGTCTTATTGCATTACATAATATTATACTCTTTTGTCAAAAAAAAGTCATTATAAAAAAGGACCGGTGCGTCGCATCGGTCCAGAAAAGTGTCTTATGAATTCTCGGCAGTGCTGTCCTGCATCTGCAT
>CACYBJ010000084.1 GCA_902772565.1 uncultured Lachnospiraceae bacterium
CCTTCGTCAATTCCGTATTTGATTTTCTCAAGCAGCTCATACTTTACGTCAAGATAGTCCGTCGGTTTACAGTAGGACCTCATGCAAAGATTTATGGAACTCTCTCCGAATTCCTCAACAACCACATCGATTGGTTCTTTTTGAATTATCTTTTTGCAGGTGGGAGGGATGGTAAGAAGCATCTCCCTTGCTGCTTTAATATCATCTCCGTAGCTGATAGGCACTTTAATATCCACTCGTCTTTTCGGAAATGATGAGGCATTTACCAGGTTGGTGTTGGAAAGAACACCGTTGGGAAGAACTACTACTTTGTTGTCCACAGTTCTTAATTTGGTATAGCAAATATCTATGTGAAATACCTTTCCTTCAAGGCTTCCGACGTAGATATAATCTCCTACCACAAAGGGTTTCATAAAAAGTATCAGAACACCGCCGGCAAAGTTCTGAAGACTGCCCTGAAGGGCCAGACCCAGCGTCAGACCGCCGGAGCCGATGAGTGCCAGAAGGGATGCGGTAGGTATTCCCACTATGCCGCAGACTATTACTATGAGTACGGCGTGGAGAAGAATCTTGGTTAAAGATTCAAGGAAGGATGCAACACCCTTCTCAACCTTGGCATTATCGGTGGCACGCCTTACCATGTGGCCCACAAGCTGTATCAGTTTGTGACCGATAAAAAGTACCAGGAGGGTTTCTACGGTTGCCACGGCAAACGGGATTAGGAATTTGCCGATTCCTTCGGCGTCAACATACTCCGTAATCATGTCGGATACAGCATTTAAAATAACCATGGAAACCTCCTTTCTTACCTGAAAACACCCGAAAAACCACTATGGGTGATAAATGGTTACAAGGAGAACATGCGAAGCATGCCTCCCTGTAACTTGTTAAACATTATTATTTCTTTAACGATGCCTTCTTCGCTGTGGAAGCAGGAACAGCAGTAAATACTGCGATACCGAGAGGCGGAACCGTGATCTCAACTGAGTTTTCGCGTCCGTCGACCATAACAGCCTTGGACTGTTTCATTCTCGGATTCACATTGCCTGCACCGCCGTACTTAACATCGTCGGAGTTAAGTATTTCTTTGTATTTTCCTTCGAAAGGAACCGCAACCGCATGTTTTTCATAAACATTCGGTGTAAAGTTGCATACGATAAACAGTGTCTCTTCCGGATTCTCTGTTCTTCTTACGAAGCTTACCATGGAATGATCGGCATCAAGGCAGCTCATCCATTCAAAGCCTTCCGTCTGCTGGTCAAGCTTGTAAAGCGCAGGATACTTTCTGTAAAGTGCGAAGAGGTCTCTTGAGAACTTGTCCATCTGCTGATGAACCGGATCCTCGCTAAGAAGGAACCAGTCGAGAGATCTTTCTTCGGACCACTCTCTTTCCTGTCCGAATTCCTGTCCCATAAACAGAAGCTTCTTGCCCGGATGTGTCATCATGAATCCGTAGCAGGCCTTAAGGTTCGGGAATTTATTTTCTTTGTAGCCCGGCATCTTATTAAACATGGAACCCTTGCCGTGTACTACTTCATCATGGGAAAGCACAAGTATGAAATTCTCGGAGTATGCATACATCATGCTGAATGTAAGCATTCCGTGGCAGCCTTTTCTGAAAAGCGGATCCTGTCTCATGTAGGATGTGAAATCGTTCATCCAGCCCATGTTCCACTTGAAGTCAAATCCAAGACCGTCATCATCAAGGTCTCCTGTGATCTTCGGCCATGCGGTGGACTCTTCGGCAATCATAAGAGCTCCCGGATTCCTCTTCTTCATCATGGAATTGAGGTGCTTAATGATTTCGATTGCTTCAAGATTCTCTCTTCCGCCGTAGATGTTCGGAAGCCATTCGCCGTCATTCTTGCCGTAGTCAAGGTAAAGCATGGAAGCGACCGCATCCATTCTGATACCGTCGGCGTGGAACTTCTCAACCCAGTACAGAGCGTTGGAAATGAGGAAGTTGGATACCTGAGGTCTTCCGTAGTTGAAAATCAGGGTTCCCCAATGAGGATGAGCTCCTCGTCTCGGATCCATGTGCTCATAGAGGCATGTGCCGTCAAAGTTGGAAAGTCCGAATGTATCTCTTGGGAAATGAGCCGGTACCCAGTCAAGGATAACGCCGATTCCCTTTTCATGCATGTAATTCATGAAGAACATGAAGTCACTCGGTGTTCCGTATCTTGCAGTAACCGAATAATAACCGGTTACCTGATAACCCCAGGAAGCATCGAGAGGATGTTCCATTATGGGCATGAGCTCGATATGAGTGTATCCGTACTTAACGCAGTAATCTGCAAGCATAGGAGCAATTTCGCGGTAGTTGTAGAAACTTCCGTTTTCTTCCTTCGGCTTCTTCCAGGAACCGAGGTGTACTTCGTAAATGAGCATAGGCTCGTTTACGGCCTTCTTCTCGGCACGCTCTTTGATCCACTTTTCATCGGACCACTTAAAGGAATTAAGGTCCGCAACCTTGGATGCGGTTCCGGGACGAAGCTCGCTGGCAGATGCATAAGGATCAGCCTTAAGGTAAGTGAGTCCGCCTCGTACCTTGATTTCGTACTTGTAGATATCTCCCTCTTCCGCTCCCGGAATAAAGAGTTCGAAAACACCGGAATTGCCCAGTCTTCTCATGGGATGCTTACGGCCGTCCCAGTTATTGAAATCGCCTACAACGCTTATTCTCATGGCATTCGGAGCCCAGACTGCGAAAAGCACGCCTTCGGTCTCGTCTATAGTCATGGGGTGAGCGCCGAGTTTCTCGTAGATTTCGTAGTTAATACCCTCGTCAAAGAGCTCAAGGTCTCTTTCGGATATTACTCTTCCGAAGGAGTAAGGATCTTCAACTGTTTCCTCGCCTCTTTCGTATTTGGCAGTTAATGTATATTTAAAAAGCTTTTTCCCCGGAATTAAAGCGGCAAAAAAGCCGGCATCATCAACCTTTTCCATTTCGATTTTCTTCTTTCCGCGGTTAACAGTTACGGTTACCGCATCCGGAAAGAAAGCCTGAACCAGTATACCGTTGTCGGTAACATGAGGTCCCAGCACTTGATGAGGATTGTCATGCTCCGAATAGCATATAGCCTCAATCTCCGGCCAATTCATTAATTTGTACATTACATCATCCATATGTAAACATCCTCCTGCCTATTTTTAAACGGTACCCCGGGGTGTCCCCCTAACATTCCCTACTTAGATGTCTTCGGAATACCATTTATCAACATAATTGGAACTGCCGTCTTCTTTGGCAGCTTTAAGAAGCGGACTTTCTTCCCCGGAATCGTCTGCTTCTTCGTTGTTCTGTGGCTCACTTTCTTCCGAAAGAGTATCACTTTCGGATGCAGCCGTACCCGCTTCTTCCTCTTCTTCCGAAACTTCCGCAGATGTTTCTTCGGAGTTTTCTGAGGCGGCGGATGCATCTGCCGAGGCCTGACCGTTTTCAATCTGTCTCTGGTATACCCTGAGTATTCTTTCCATCATGAAAGATGTGATATAGGCATACAGAGCCGGAATTATAAGTATCACTGCAGGAATCACGTAGAAGGAATATGCCAGAGTTCCGTAAACTATGGCTCCCGCAAGTGCTACAAATACCAGTGAATAGTGGATATATCTGAATGCGGACACCATGGAAACGCCCATGAGAGTCTTGAAATTGAATGCGAATCTTGAAAGCATCGGAAACAGCATGCATGCTGTGGCAGCTACTATGAAAGTGATAGCTACTGACATCCAGAACATAAACTGTCCGGAAGTATCATAGGAATCGGCTGCAAGATAGGATACTATGCCGTTTGACGAAAACCACGCAAGAACCGCCAGCAGCAAGAAGCCGCCGACGCCCTGCGCAAGATTCTGCTTAAATGCATGAAAGAAGTTCTTAACCACATAGCCGCGGCCGTGTCTTACGGACTTTACCATGGCATAGTAAAGAGCCGAGTACGAAGCGCCGATAGTTACTATGGGCAGCGAACATAACAGAAAAAGGAGATTCAGAATAACAATATCTCCGAGTTTGAATAATAAGTCCCAAACGGGATTTTCATCCGTAAAGCCGTTGCTCATTTTATAATCCCTTTTCGATTAGTCGTTATCGCATAAAAATACCTTTAACATTTTACCAAAAAACCACCGAAAAAGGAATACTTTAGACGGATTTTCCGAAATTATTCGAGAGTTGCCTTTGTACCCATAAGGCCTCTCTTTCTGAGCCTTATTTTTTTAAGATTAAACTGTTTTTCTTCGAAGGTCGCAGACTGCTGTTTGATGTCATGCACAACGGCAAATGCCACCTTGTCGTCCTTGGAAAGACCGATACCTTTAACGCCCTTTCCGCCTTTCTTCTGCTCGGGAATTTCCGAAAGAAGGAACTGGAGAGCCACCTTCTTCTTGGTAAGAAGAGAAACTCTGGTATCGCCGGAAAGCACCTGCTCTTCCGTAAGAGGAATCACAGCCATTACCTTGTCTTTGTCATTAAGCTTTGTAGCAATAATAGCCGCACGGTTGGAATCGAATTCCACACCGGATACCTGCTTCACCAGACCGCCTTCGGTTACGAACAACAGCTGGGAGTTAAACATGGCCTCGTAGCTCATAACAAGAACAGGGAATTCCGATCCGAGCTTTGTTATATTCTGAAGCAGGGTACCCTTTTCCTTGATTCTTGCCTTCGGAATCTGGGCAACCTTAACCTGGTACATACCGCCTTCGGCAGAAAATACCGCCACTCTCTCGTCACTTCTTACAGGGAATACGTGAACAAATTCCGCAAGAGCTTCGTCTCCCGCCTTCTGGCATGCGGCGGAATCAACGGTCTTTACATAGCCGAATCTGTCCACAAGAACCATGAGTTCTTCTATCTTCTCTTCAACAACGTATTCCTTGATTTCGGAATCCATGATAAGAGTTTTTCTTGGAGCGGAGAACTTTTCTTTGAATTCAAGAAGCTGCTTCTTGATAACTTTGTGAAGTTCCTTTTTGCTGCCAAGGACCTTCTCGCATTCTTTAATGGCTTTTGCCAGTTCTTCCTGCTCGTCCGTGAGCTGCTTAAGTTCAAGACCGACGAGTTTGCGGAGCTGCATGGCAAGGATGGCATCTGCCTGTCTTTCCGTGAATTCGAAAGTCATGGCCTGAGCCTTGGCCTTCTGGGTCTTAAAGTTGATATCTGTGGTATCGCCTGTCATAAGGCAGTTCTTGGCCTGCTTTATGGTTTCGGAACCGCGGAGAACTTCGATTATGGCATCGATGACATCCACAGCCTTAATGAGACCGTCAACCACCTCAAGTCTCTTCCTGTTTTTCTCGAGCCTGAACTGATATTCCCTGGTATAAATCTCCTCCTGGAACAATACAAACTCTTCAAGAAGTCTCTTGAGACTGAACTGATAGGGCTGCTGGTCCTTAACCGCAAGGAAACATGCGCCGTAGGTATCCTCCAGGGAAGACTTCTTGTAAAGACCGTTAAGAAGATTCTGGGCGTCACGATCACGCTTGACTTCAATAACGATTCTGATGCCTTCCTTGCTGGACTCATCCCGCACATCATATATTTCTTCGAAGGTCTTGTCTCTCATGAGATTAACAAGTCCCTCTACCATTCTTGTTTTGCTTCCGGAGGAAGTGTAAGGAATCTCGCTGATAACGATGTTCTTTCTTCCGGAATCGCCCTTTTCGATTTCAACTCTGGCGCGGACACGGATCTTGCCTTCACCTGTTTCGTAAAGAGCCTTAATGTCGCTTCCGTTGGTTATGATTCCGCCGGTAGGAAAGTCCGGTCCCGGAATGTACTGCATTAACTCATCGGTTGTAATATCAGGATTGTCCATGTAGGCAATGGTTCCGTTGATCACCTCTCCCGCATTGTGAGGAGGGATGTTGGTAGCCATCCCTACGGCAATACCCGTGGTACCGTTAATGAGAAGATTCGGAAGCATGGCAGGTAAAACCCTGGGCTCCGTCTCGCTTTCATCAAAGTTGGGATCGAATTCCACAAGGCCGTCCTCAAGATGCTTAAGAAGTGTCATGGCACCTTCGGAAAGCTTTGCTTCCGTGTATCGCATAGCCGCTGCCGAATCACCGTCGATGGAACCGAAGTTTCCGTGACCGTCAACAAGAGGCAGATTCATGCTGTAGTCCTCGGACATGTGTACAAGGGCTTCATAGATGGAAGAATCGCCGTGAGGATGATATTTACCCATGGTATCACCGACAATACGGGCGCACTTTCTGTGTGCTCTGTCAGGATAAAGCCCCAGTTCCTCCATGGCATAAAGGACACGTCTTTGTACAGGCTTGAGACCGTCCCTTACATCCGGAAGGGCACGGGCGATGATAACGCTCATGGAATAATCTCTGTAGGCGGTTTTCATTTCCTCCACAAAGTCGCGATGAATTATATTTTCTTCAGTCTTTATTTCAGACATTTGTAAACTCCCTGATTAACTGGTAGTGCAGACTCACTCTGAGGCTGCGATGTTTATTATTGCAAGTTATTGCCGTTACGGCCTAAAACTACAGATCGATATTGGCATACCTGGCTTCGGTCATAATGAATTCACGTCTCGGAGGAACCGCCGAACCCATTAAAAGATTGGTTATTTCATCGGCCTCCACCGCGTCGCTTATGGTTACCTGGGCAAGTACTCTCTGCTCGGGATCGAGAGTTGTTTCCCAAAGCTGCTCGGCATCCATTTCACCAAGACCTTTGTAGCGCTGCATGGCAAGAATCTTGCCCTTTCCGTTTATTTCCTTACGGAACTTTTCAAGTTCGAAGTCGTCCATAATATAGCGGCTCTTCTTGCCTGATTCTTTCTTTTTCTTTGCGGTCTTTTTACCGTTTTTTTCGGCAGATGCATCAGCAGAATCTGCCTCGCCGCCCTTTATCTCATATTCTACTTTGTATAAAGGCGGAAGGCCCCTGAACACCTTGCCTTCCATGATAAGTTCAGGCATAAACCTGTAGAAGAAAGTAAGGAGAAGGGTGGAAATGTGTGCACCGTCCACGTCGGCATCCGTAAGGATGATGATCTTGTGATAGCGCAGTTTATTAATGTCAAATTCATCGCCGATACCGCATCCGAAGGAGGCAATCATGGTTTTGATCTCGGCATTGGAAAGGATCTTCTCAAGAGTCGCTTTCTCAACGTTAAGAATTTTGCCTCGGAGAGGAAGCACTGCCTGGGTACGGCGATTACGTGCGGTCTTTACGGTACCGCCGGCGGAATCACCCTCCACGATGTATACTTCGCACTCTTCCGGCTTCTTTGATGAGCAGGATGCAAGTTTGGACTTGGTATCCACATCGTTTAACTGTTTAAGAACCGCATTTCTTGCCTTGTCGCTGGCCTTACGGGCCTGATAGGACTTTAAGGCATTCTCGAGGATTTTCTTAAGAACTTCCACATTACGGTCAAAGTAATGGGTTACTTCAAGAGAGAACACTTCCTCCACTGCCTGCTTGGCATCGGTGTTGCCCAGTTTTGTTTTTGTCTGTCCTTCAAACTGAGGGTCCGGGTGCTTTATGGAAACAATGGCAACAATACCGTTACGGATGTCCTTGCCGTCAAGGTTTTCATCCTTGTCCTTAAGCATTCCCAGTTCTCTGGCATACTGGTTCATGACTCTGGTAAGGCCCGATTTAAAGCCCGTAACCAAAGTTCCGCCTTCCACCACATTAATACGGTTACAGTAGGAATTGATCTGTTCGCTGTAATTGTTTGTGTACTGGAGAGCAACTTCTATTTCGATGTCTCCGCTGGTACCCTCAATGTAAATAGGTTCCGGATGGAGCTTTGTCATGTCTCTGGTAAGGTAACTTACGAAACTCTTGATACCGTCTTCTTCGCAGTAGGTTTTACGCTCGCCGGACCTTTCATCGGAGAATTCGATGGTAAGACCCTTGTTAAGAAAGGCGATTTCCTTGAGTCTCTTCTTTACGGTTTCGGCTTTGAACTCAACGGTTTCAAAGATTTCTGCATCGGGGTAGAAAGTGACCTTGGTACCTGTATCATTCTTGGCGCACTTTCCCGTTGAAGGGAGTTCACCCTTGGAATCAAGCTTGGTTACAGGCTTGCCGCCGTCCTTAAACTCATCGTTATAGATGAGTCCGCCTCTTCTGATTTCAACGCTCAACTTCTTTGAAAGCGCATTAACAACAGAGGCGCCTACACCATGAAGACCGCCGGATACTTTGTAAACATTGCTGTTAAACTTTCCGCCGGCATGAAGCACGGTATAAACCACTCGTTCTGTGGGAATCTTCTTTACGGGGTGCTTATCAACAGGCACTCCTCGCCCGTTATCCTTTACGGTAACGCTGCCGTCCTTGTGAAGAGTTACTTCGATCTTGTTGCAGTATCCTGCCAGATGCTCATCGATACCGTTATCCAGAATTTCCCAGATAAGATGATGAAGACCTCTGGTGCCGGTGCTGCCTATGTACATACCGGGACGGAGTCTTACAGGTTCAAGACCCTCCAGTACTACTATCTGACTTCCATCGTAAGATGACATGAATTCCTCCTGATACGGCACAACCTGTAATTAAATGCGTAAAACCCCATAAATACTTGCTCACGCCATATATTGTGCCCAATTTGTCAACAGTATACCAAACTTTGTTATACTTGGCAAGTTGTTTTTTCGAACAATTGTTTGCTTTGCTGTAATAAAAAAGCCGCTGCAAACGCAGCGACTTTCCGTGCTGTTAACAAATAACTTTCCTGTTTATCTGCCCATGTTTTTCCGTCATAAAATCTCTGCGGGGAAACCCACAAGCTTGCCCGTGGATATTAGTGAGAGTAAAGCTTTAACACTCTCTAAACTCACCTTTGAGCTTTCCCGCTTCTATCCATGGCTTAATGAAATTGTGGTTTGCATAGTCCCACAAAGCGGCAGATCCTTCCGCGCTCCGGCTGTTTCTTCCGTAGACCTTGTCGGACTCCACTCCGTGTTCCTCCCAGGCCTTGCCCTTTGTGGCATCCTGAAGCATCAGGGGCTGGAAGTTGTCAAGAGTTCTTGCGAATCTGGCTTCCGGAGTCTTTCTTTCTTCGAATTCTCTCCAAAGGCTGTAGAACTTGTCTGCCTGATCCGCAGGAAGCATTCCGTAAATCCTTCTGGCAGCTCTTTCTTCCCTTTCTGCCTCCGTCTTCTTTGCTTCGGTGTCGTAGGCGTAGGTATCTCCCGCATCAATTTCCACCACATCATGAAGAAGTATCATGGACAACGTCTTTGCCAAATCTATTTTTTCGTTGGAATACTCGGAAAGAAGGATGGCAGCCACCGCCATGTGCCAGGCGTGCTCCGCATCATTTTCCTTTCTTACTCCGTCGGTAAGATAGGTCTGCCTTCCGATAAACTTTTCCTTATCGAGTTCTCTTAAAAAATCAACCTGTTTATCAAGTCTGTCATTCATATTTCGTACCATGCCGCAGGCGTGGTGCCCGTATGATGACGCGCCTGCAGCGTCATCAGCGGGTTTGATAGTTTTACTATCAAACATCGTACCATGTCGCAGGCCTACTTCCCGCATGATGACGCGCCTGCAGCGTCATCAAAGGGTTTGAAAACTCTGTTTTCAAACAATGTGCCTCTTGTTATAAAACACATTACCGGGCCCGAAAGAGCCCGGTAAAACTAATTACTGAAATACATCCTCAAGCATGATATTGACGTCAACATCGCCGGAGATACCGCTTACGGAACCTGTTGGTGAATACTGCCATACGGCAAAATCAAGGTCGATAAGTGGTGAGTCGGCATATGCCGCATACCACAGCTTATAATCGGCAAGTTCGTCCATGTTAAGGCCTGTGATGAGCCATCTGGTACTTGCGTAAATCATAGGTGTGTAACCTGCTGCGGCCACTGTCTCGCAGAAGCCCTTGGTTGCCAGAGTTCTGTCTTCTCGTGTTGCCAGATTACCTCTCGCATCCTTGGGATCCATAAGGTATTCTGAGTCGATTACAACAGGGCCTGTAACACCCATACCGGAAAGAAGGTTAACCACATACTGGCCCTCTTCCTTACCTTCGGCTTCGTTTACAGCCTGAGTAAAGAAGTATACACCTACTTTAAGTCCGGCTGCCTGAGCACCCTGAACGTTCTTTACGAAATTGTCGTCGGTTGCAAGACTTCCGCCTGAGTAACCTCTGAAGCCGGCTCTTACAAATACGAAGTCTGTGCCTGCCGCTTTTACGGCTGCCCAGTCAACATTACCCTGATATACGGAAACGTCGATACCGTTTGTGGAGTCGCCCCAGGTCCAGTAACCGGAGTCATTTCTTACAAGTGTTGATGTGTCACGTTCCGCGCTCGGATATACAGTGTACTTCTTAACAAGAAGGGTACCGCCGTTGGCGCCGCCTGTTGTATAGTAATCCGTCCAGATTTCACTTTCGGGAGTAAGAAGCTGGTTCTTGCCCGGATCTTCGTAGTCCGCAGGTACATAGGCCTGGAACTTGGCAGATGCCATGTTAAGTCCGGTTGCGGTATACTCAATGCTTCCCGCATAACGTCCGATCTGTGCTCCTTCACCGAAGGATACGGATGCGTCAAAGGTAAAAGCAGTGTCTGTTATTTCATACTTAAAGTCTTCACCGAAGACCAAAGCGCCGTTGCCGTTGTCTACCACCTTGTCGTAAACCGTAAGGTCAACATCGTAGTTGTAGGTAACATCCGCATTGGTTACGGATACATACTTTTCAGCCTCATCGGAAACCTGTACCGTAAAGTAGTACGGGAATGTGGATGAGAAATTAACGGAGCCCACCTTTTCCATGTTCTTAAGATTTACAAGACTTAAGGATGCAGGCGCGCCGCTTTCGGTATAGGCAACATAAAGGAATCCGGAACCGTCCTCTCCCAGTGCCACCTTCTTTGGAAGCAC
>CACYBJ010000085.1 GCA_902772565.1 uncultured Lachnospiraceae bacterium
ATTACAAGGAAAGTAGGCTTTTTAAGAAGTCTCTTGGCAAAGAGAAGGGTAAACATTAAAACACGTTTCATTCGCTCGCACCTCTCTTTCCGTTAATTACAACGCAGAGGGTAAAAAGCACTACCGTCCATACTGCCAGAATAAGTGTGTTTTTAAAATCCCAGGTGCAGACTATGGCGGATTTCGCCACCTCTCGCATCTGCCCCATAGGAAGATAACCTGCTATGCTTCTTACGGCAGATGCCAGATAAACCAGCGCCACGATACAGCCGGAGCAGTATCCGCCGAGGAGCATTACCGTAAAGAGAAGGAGCAGTCCGCCGATTTCGTTGGGGGCTGCGGTGAAGCAGAACATTACCATGGCAGATGCAAACATTACCGGAATAATAAAGGCCGGTATTAAAAACAGCACCTGATCCACGTCGTAAATGCCCAGTATCTCAAAGGATTCTCCCTTAATGCATACGCCGGCAAAAAGTATTGCCACCACTAGGAGCATCATGAGTTCAAGTATGAAAAAGAGGGAGGCGAAACGGATCAGTTCCTGCTTGAGAACGGAAATACCGCCGGCCTTAAGCTTTCTGGTCATTACCGCGCCGTCGCTCTTGATAATGGAGCCGCAGGAAAGACCCCAGAGAAGCACCAGCATTACCAGGGCTCCGCAGGCATAGTCCACAACCATGGAGGACTCGTCTTCACCTACGATTGTTGTCTTCTTGAAGGATGCATCTCTGGAAAGCACCGTTCTTGTGGTGATGATATCCAGATTGTTGGACATGGTATGTCCGCTGTCCTTATAGCCGAACTCGTCGAACATGTCTCTCATGGCATAGCTTACCGCCTCGTTTACCGCAAGGAAGTCGTTGGCGATATCTGCCGCAGTTGCGAAAAGATCCATGGAATAGGTCTTTCCGGCATTGTTAACATAAAGAGTGGCCGGAAGGTTTTCACCCTTGGAGATACCTTCCACGTATCCGTCCGGGAACACGATTACGCCGTCCAGTTCGCCTGCATCGAAGCGCTCAAGGGCCTCTTCTTCGTCGAGTTTCATTATCTCAAAGAGAGCGGCTGCGCTGTCCATATTCTCAAAGGCATTCATTCCCACGGTGTTGATAATGGCATTACCCTCACCGATAACCATGGCTACCCTCTTTTTCTTAATGGGGCTCTTCTGGTTCTGGGACGCAACGGAGAAGATTACCACAACCGCAACAAATGCCGCTATTACCAGCGAGCAGATGAGCAGCTGAGGGAAATTTTTTATTGCCCTCTTAAATTGCAGTCGCAAAAGCATTTTTGACTGTCTCACAATCTCCTCCTAAAACAGACCACTGAATCGGTCCATGTAGGCTTCCACACCACCGATTATCTGGTCCTTAATATCATTAAAATCATCGGAATTAAACAGGCTGATGTCTCTCTTTTCCAATGGGAACTCGACTTCAACCTTCTTGTTGCCGTTATTCTTAAACTTTACTTTTCCTTCGGCGGTAAAAATCTTAACGCCGCCGTACTCGAAGGAAATCTTATCTGCAGAATAAAGAAGCTCATCCTTGGAAACGCTGATGTTTCCTTCGATGTTAAGAAGCGCCTTTACGAATCCGTCATTACCGTCAAATACAAGCGTAAAATCGCCGTTCTCACTGTTGATAACCGTAGTCAGATTGCCCTGAATTGTATATGTGGGCAGATTCAGGTATCCGAAGGTGGTAATGGTAATCTTTTTGCCGTTAACCTTTACTTCCCTTTCAAGTTCGCCCGAAATCTTCCAGTCTTCGGTCTCGGCCTCCAGGGAAAGATTCAATCTGTCGGAAGGATGTGACTCCCCTGTGAAATCCGCGGTAAATTTGTACTTTATGCCGTTGTCGTAATTGCTCACCAGACGAACGATCTGGTTCTTCCTGTTGACGTAGGCTGTGATTACCGCATCCTCCGGAAAGGCCGGATTGGAAACGGTGACCTCGTAAACGGAGCACTTGTAGGATCTTTCGCCTACGGTGATGCTCTTCTTGGTCTCCACCAGTTTGTCGGAAACTTCAGTATCGTTAAAGTCTTTGAAAAAGCCGGAAAAAGCCATCTCCTGGGCTTTTATTATGTCTATGTAAAGGTCTTCCTGAAGGAAATCTTCGGAAGAAAGGAGCACTTCATCCTTATCCTTCTTAAAAGAGAAAAGGTCCATGGCAACTACGGTCCAGGTTCCCTGAACAACACCTTCTGCTGTCAGGTTCTCCATGTCCACATCTGCCTTTACCGCAAGGCCTGCGCCTTCGGCATATTCCTCGATGCCCAGACCCAGATCTCCTACTTCCGTGAGTTTGATGGAGGCATCTGCCTCGTAACATCCGTTACGGATCTGTCTGTACCAGTCCTCCGTGTGAAGAAGGGTAGCCATTTTGGACTCCTCACCGTAGGCGTGGCTCTTAAAGTCAGCATAGGCAGTGTCCCAGTCCCCTCTCTTTGCGGATGAAAGATGCAAAGCAAAGGCGATTACAAGACCGATTACCGCAAGACACGCAAAAAAAGCCGCTGCTTTTCCCTTTTTAGAGAGCGGCTTTTTCCTGATGGTCGGTTCAAAATCCTTTACTTCGTATGTAAACTTATTATCCAATTGATTATGCCTTGTTTTCTTTGTTATTGTCGTCTTCTCTTCCGTTTTTCAGGATCTCGAGAAGGGCTGCACCTCTTAAGTCGCCGTCTTCTTCCGTAAGAACGCCGTTCCTCATTACAAGAAGGCGGTTACAGGTTGCAAGTTCTGCCTCATCATGGGTAGTCATAATAACTATTCCGTCACGCTTGCAGTGCTCGATAAGGAAAAGCCTGATGCTTTCCTTACACTCAAGGTCCAGAGCGGCAGATGGCTCGTCAAGCAGAAGCACTGCCGGATCATGTGCCACGGAGCAGCCGATGCTGACACGCTTTTTCATGCCGCCGGAAAGGCGGTCCACACGTTTGTTTACGAATTCATCCACTCCAAGGAGTTTAAGAATTCCGTGGTCAAGTTCTTCGTCCATGTCCAGCTTACTGTCGCAGAACCAAAGCCTTAAGTTGTCTCTTACGCTAAGCTCGTCGATGAGGGGGTTCTCCTGAGGCACGTAACCGATGAGGCCCTTTTTCTTTTTAATGTCGTTCATGACATTAACGCCGTTGATGATGAACTCGCCGGCATCTGCCTTAAGGGTTCCGCCGAGGATTGAAAGAAGCGTGGATTTACCGCAGCCGTTAAGACCGGCAATGGCAATACAGTCGCCCTTTTCGGCCTTAAGGTTAATATCTTTCAAAACCTCATGCTTTCCGTAGCTTTTCTTAATGTTCTTTATTTCAAGCATTACTATTTCCTTCCGAATCGGGATTCTTACTACATTGTGCAGGATGCAACAGTAGCCATTACCATTACGATTACAAGAAGTATTGCAATAACCATTGTGATTCTTCTCTGGTTTTTCTTGCTGAAGAAATTCATTGTTTTATCCTCTCTTTATTTATTATTTTTACTCTTTAATAATTTCTTTCCGTCGGGACAGAGATCGTTTACGAAGCACTCTGCACACCTGGGATTTCTTGCCGGGCAGATGCTTCTGCCGTGGGCTATTGCCTGTATGTTCCAAAGTATCCACCGGTCCTCGGGGATTTCCTTGTAGAGGGCATATTCCACCTTCACCGGGTCCGTTTCCTTTGTGAAGCCCAAATGGCGGGAGATGCGGCCCACGTGGGTGTCCACCACTATGCTGGGTATTCCATAGATGTTTCCCCTGATCACATTGGCGGTTTTGCGCCCGACACCGGGAAGCTTGACCAGCTCATCTATGTCGCTCGGAACCTCGCCGCCGTAGTCCGAAATAAGCATTTTCGCAGCGGCAATCATGTTTTTGGCTTTGTTATGGTAAAAGCCGGTGGAATGTATGTCCTTTTCAAGTTCCGAAAGCTTTGCATCTGCAAAGGCCTGAACCGACGGGTACTTCTTAAACAGCCCCGGAGTTACCATGTTGACCCGCTCGTCGGTGCACTGGGCCGAGAGCATGGTGGCAAAAAGCAGCTGCCATGCGTTCTCGTGATGAAGATACATTTTCACTTCGGTACCGTAGTGCTCATCGAAGCGCCTGAGTATTTCGGGAGTGTTCTTTTTCATATTATCCTGCAGATTCTATTCCTGAGCTCCGTCAGAGTCGTAGGTGGTCTTTCTTACGAACTTGTGTCTCGGAATGTTCTTTAACATTATGGCAGAGTAAGGCGGAAGCGAGAAGCTAACCATACCTTCTCGTGACTCATAGATTCTGGCATCCAGCGCGTAGAACTCCGAGTTGGTGTAAATCAGGCTTACCAGAACGTCTTTTCCTGTTATTCCCAAAACTTCTACCGGAATCTTTACATCGGTAACCAGATCGTTATTGTTAAAGGTCATGACCAGGATCTCTTCTTCGTTGAAACGGGCAAAGGAGAAAATACCTTCGCCGCTTAAAAGAATCTTGGTGGATCCTGTCTTAAGTGCCTTGTAGGACTTGTGGATGGCTATCATTTCCCTGTGGAAGTCCAGCATCTCCTTGTCTTCTGCGCCCCAGGGGTAGGTTCTTCTGTTGTCCGGATCGGTCCATCCGCATACGCCGGCTTCGTCGCCGTAGTAAACCGTAGGTGCTCCGGGCCAGGTCATCTGGAACATTACCGCCTCACGCATTACTGCCGGGTTTACATCTTCATTTGCCGCTTCGGGACCGAGACTGGCAGTACGGCCTACCTTATGGTTGGTTCTGGTAAGGAACCTGGAGTGGTCGTGGTTGGAAAGCTCGTTCATGGAAGAAAGCAGAGACGAAGTCTGGAAACTTACCATGTTGTAGATCAGGGCATCTGCAAAGGATCTTCCGTTGTTAAGAAGGGCTCCGTTGTAGAAGTCGCTGTGCTTCTCCATGCCGGTAAAGAACCAGGTGAGAGGTTCCATGAAAGCGTCGTAGTTCATGGTTGTGTCCCACTGGTCGCCCTCAAGCCATTCCCTGGCGTTGCCGTAGTGCTCCGCAAGTATAATGGCATTGGGGTTGGCAGATTTAACATGCCTTCTGAAATCGGCCCAGAATCTGTGGTTGAATTCCTGACTGTGACCGAGATCGGCGGCTACGTCAAGGCGCCATCCGTCGCAGTTATAGGGAGGAGATACCCACTTCTCAGCGATTCCCATTATGTAATCGTAAAGTTCTTTTGAGCCTTCATAATTAAGCTTCGGAAGGGTGTCATTGCCCCACCATCCGTCGTAGCTGCCGTTGTCCGGCCATGCATGCTCGTCGGAGAAACCGAAGTAGCTTCTGTATGGCGAGTCGGCGGACTTGTAGGCTCCGTCGGGATATCCTTCGTTTTCGCTGTATATGCCTTCGCGGTCCAGCCATTTGTTGAAGGAACCGCAGTGGTTGAATACACCGTCGAGGATCACTTTTATGTTGTTTTCGTGGCACTTGCCTACAAGCTCAATAAAGAGTTTGTCTGTGAGTTCACGGTTTGTTTCATCGGTTACGGCATCGATATAGCTTGTGGCATGGCGGTTGTCATGATCGCCTTCAATAAGGACATCGCCTCTGCGCTGCTTGATAATACCGTAATGAGGATCTATGTTGTCATAGTCCTGGGCATCGTACTTGTGGTTGGAAGGCGAAACAAATATAGGATTGAGGTAGATGGCTTCCACCCCAAGATCCTTGAGGTATCCGATCTTGGAAATAACGCCTGCCAGGTCGCCGCCGTAGAAATCACGCACATCCAGCTTCTCCGGGTATCGTTCCCAGTTTTCCACGTGCTTTACGTGATCACCTATGTAATTGTACTCGCCGGTGAGAACGTCGTTGGTGGGGTCGCCGTTGCAGAATCTGTCAACGTAAATCTGATAAATAACCGCACCCTTGGACCAGTCGGGAGTGGAAAAGCCCGG
>CACYBJ010000086.1 GCA_902772565.1 uncultured Lachnospiraceae bacterium
ATATAAGAAAGAACGGGGCAGATGCGGCATATGCCGTATATCATGCTGCCGGCCGGACCAAAGAAATATCTTCCACTAAATCATACAATAATGATAATAAGGAAGAAGTTTCAAATGGCGGTAAAACAGCCGAATAACAATAAAAATATCCCTCAGGGGCAAAGTGGTGGATTTTTGTAAAAAATACCGAATATTGGGATTTTCCTCCACCGCTTCGCAATTTGCACAATAAATTGTGCGCTTAAAACCGAAATAACACCATATAGGCGTCAAAAAGGACCAAAACCCTTGTGTTTTGGTCCTTTTTTTATGTGGAAAATGTATAAAAAAGGGTATTGCATTTTGCATTTTATTGCTTTAGAATGGAGGCAAGTGGTGACACTGTGACACAATGTGGGGCGAAATGGAGTAAATCGAGGAAGCTATGAGCGCATTATTTGCAGGAAAATATAATCACACTCTTGATTCCAAGAGCAGGGTTATTGTGCCTGCAAAGTTCAAAAAGAACCTCGGTGATACTTTCGAATTAAGCCTTGGACTTGACGGATGTCTCTACATTTTCCCTAACGAGAGATGGGAGATGTTTGTTGAGGAACTCGATTCACTTCCCGCAACCAGCAAGAACGTACGTGCTCTTAAGAGAGCATTCCTTGCAAATGCCACCGAATGTGAAATCGATAAACAGGGCAGGATAGTTATTCCGGCCGACTTAAGAGCTAAAGCCGGGCTGAATAAGGAACTTGTTTTCGTCGGAGTCGGACACAAGATTGAGCTTTGGGCTAAAGAAAGATTCGATGAAGCCGATGAAAACCTTTCTATTGAAGAAATGGCTGAGGACTTAACAGAGTATGGCATCAGTTTCTAAAACGGAATTCGGTCACTATCCGGTAATGCTTCACGAAACAATCGAAGGGCTTAACGTAAAGGAAAACGGAATTTACGTAGACGGCACTTTAGGAGGCGGCGGACACGCGGAAGCTGTTCTCACAAAGCTTAAAGACGGCGGTCGTTACATCGGCATCGATCAGGACAAGGATGCACTTAACGCCGCAGGAAAAAGACTCGAAAGGTTTTCGGATAAGCTGACCCTCGTAAGAAGCAATTACGAGAACATGAAAGCAATCCTGAGGGAACTTGATATACAGGCTGTTGACGGAGTCCTTTGCGATTTAGGAGTTTCATCATATCAGCTCGACACAGCGGAAAGAGGTTTTTCCTACAAAAACGAAGGACCTCTGGACATGAGGATGGACGACAGGATCGAAAGAACAGCTGCGGACATCGTTAACGGGTACTCCGAAGAGGAATTAATAAGAGTACTGAGAGAATACGGCGAAGAAAAGTTCGCTGCAAGAATAGCGAAAAGGATAGTTTCAGTCAGAGAGTTAACTCCCATCACAACCTCCACACAACTGGCTGAAACGGTTAAGGATGCAATACCTGCTAAATTCAGGGAAGGGAAAGGCCACCCGGCCAAGCAAACTTTCCAGGCAATCAGAATAGAACTAAACAGAGAACTGATTGTTCTTGAAAATACATTGTCCGACATGGTGGACATACTGAAACCGGGAGGCCGCCTTTGCATCATCACTTTCCATTCGCTGGAAGACAGAATTGTAAAGAACGCATTTAAGAAATTTGAAAATCCGTGTACATGCCCGCCGAGTTTTCCGGTTTGTGTATGCGGAGCCAAGAGCAAAGGAAAGGTTATCACCAGAAAACCGATAGTTCCGGGGGAAAAAGAACTTTCGGAGAATAACCGGTCCGCAAGCGCCAAGTTAAGGGTGTTTGAAAAAGCTTAGCAGAATATAAAAAGGGGATTAGGGAAATGAGCAGACGTTATGAAAGAAATCAGACAATCCGTTCCGGAAGAGAATACGGTTACAATTATGACGATCTTGCAAGAAAGTACAGCGTTGAAGAAGAGAAGCGCGTAAGACGCCATGAAAGAACGGTAAAGAGAACCCGTAAGTATCAGAAGGGTGAAGCTGCCGCTCGTTCAAGAATTAATTCGGGAATCGACTTTTTCTCAGCAGCAGTTCTTTTGGTATCAATCGGCATTATATTTGTTTTTGCCATGAATTACCTTACACTTTCTTCCAAAATTATTAGCATGAAGAAAGAGGTTTCATCGCTTAAAACACAGGTATCCGAGGCGGTAAGTGCCAATGACGAAGCCTACAGCACAGTTGACAGTTCAATTGACATAGGTTATGTTTATGACACGGCTGTTGGTTCTCTCGGTATGGTTTATCCTTCCGAGGATCAGGTTATCAGCTACACTCCTGCAGAAGAGGGATACGTAAGACAGTATACTGAGGTCACTCAGAAATAAACCGAATATAATGTGAAAATGGATTCTGATAATAATAGAAACAGACGAAGACCGCCGGAACACGGGCGGGCAGGCGGAAGGCGGCCGGAGAGTCGCTACAGCCGGAGCACTTCCCGTGATCCGAAAAGTCCTCGAAAGTATAAAAGAAAAATTAAAGAAAAGAAAGTATTCTCCAGGTCAATGCAGGTCAAACTTCGGTTTGCCCTCTTTGTCATTTTTGGAGCTTTTTTGGGTTTATGCGGCCGCTTGGCATATTACATCGTCATCCATGGCGAGGAATTTTCCAACGCGGTCTTAAATCAGTCTTATATATATTCATCTACAACGCCTTATAAGCGCGGTGATATCACTGACAGAGACGGAGTAATACTTGCCACCGATGCGGCGAACTACAACGTGGTTCTGGACGGAACGGTAATTATACCAAGGCTTGAAGAAGGCGACGACCCCGATGCCAAAAGTGCATATCTTACAGCAACGGCAGATGCCGTATCCTCTGTATTCGGAGTAAACAAATCCGAACTGATCGATACTATCAGGGAAAGAAAGACATCTCAGTACATAGTTGCGTATAAAGGCGCAGACTACGATTCCGTTAACAAGTTCAAGGAACTTCAGGCCGAAGATTCCAACATCAAAGGCGTCTGGTTCGAACTTGAATACAAGAGAGTTTATCCTTACGAACGTCTGGCATCCCACGTGCTCGGCTATACCAATGCCGGTAACGTAGGTACCTACGGAATTGAGCAGTACTATAATGACATGCTTAACGGCACCAACGGACGTAACTATGGATACTATGATAATGAACTGAATCTTATTTCCAAAACCATCGAGCCTGAAAACGGCGCCACGGTTGTATCCACCATAGACAGTTTCTGTCAGGCGGTAGTGGAAGACGAAATAGAAAAACTCCTTGCCCAGTACAAGGTTATGAACATCGGTGTTGTGGTTGCCGATCCGAACAGCGGCGAAATATATGCCATGTCCTCTAACCACGAGTACGATCTCAACAATCCGCGAGACCTTTCCTACAGCTTCACCCCCGAAGAACTGGCGAAGCTTGCGGTGGACGACGAAGACGGAGACTCGGACACAAAGACAGGAGCCGCACTTAACCGTATGTGGCGTAACTTCTGCATAAGCGATACCTACGAGCCCGGTTCAACCTACAAGCTGATCACGGTGGCCGGAGCTTTGGAAGAAAACATTGTGCAGCCCAGCGAATCTGCCGACTATTTCTGCGGCGGTTCTCTTGCGGTCGGCAAATGGAACATCAGATGCGCCAACAGATCGGGACACGGACAGATAACCCTCACACAGGCCGTTGAGTTTTCATGCAACGTAGCCATGATGATCATCGGTGAGAAGATGGGATCTGCCGCATTCGTTAAATACCAGAATCTGTTTAACTACGGACAGAAGACAGGCGTGGATCTGCCGGGTGAGGCACCGGGTATCCTTCTTAATCAGGAATCCCTCGGTGAGGCGGAACTTGCCACAAGTACCTTCGGACAGTCCTTCAACGTTTCCATGATGCAGATGGTAGCCGCCTACTCATCACTTATTAACGGCGGATACTATTACAGGCCTCATGTTGTAAGCAGAGTTGTCAATCCGTCGGGAATCACGGTATATGATGCCGGCGACACCTTAATGAAGTTAACGGTTTCCAGCGAAACCAGCGAATACTTAAGACATGCTACCGAAATGGTAGTTAAAGAAGGTACAGGTAAGAGAGCAGCCGTTGAGGGTTACCTCGTAGGCGGAAAGACCGGTACCGCTCAGAAGGGTAACCGAGAGGATCATCTTTTCGTAGTATCCTTCATAGCCAGTGTTCCGGCAGATAACCCGAAACTGGTTTCCTATGTTGTTATCGACCAGATTGACGATGAAGTGGAATATAACACTTCCCATTTGGCAACTGACCTGACAAGTGCTATACTTTCAAGGATCCTTCCTCACATGGGCATCTACCCTGTTGAGGGCGAAATCGATTACAAGGTTGGCGAATTCACCGATGAGACCAACGAAGGTCTTGATATAACCGAAGGAACCGAGGGCGGAGATAACGCCGACGGAGACGCTGACGACGGAAATGCCGGGAACAATAACGGCGGCGATAACAACGGCAACACCGATAACGGAAATACCGACAACGGAAATACCGACAACGGTAACACCGGAGACAATAACAATAACGGCAATGCCGACAATAATACAAACAACACCGGAAACAACTGATCCGGTAATATATAGCAGGCGGAGATAAAATGAGCGAGTTTGATTACAGTAAACAGACGGTTATAGTTGTGGGAGCAGGCAAAAGCGGCATTGCAGCCGTTGATGCCCTTAGCGGCCGCGCAAAAGAAATAATACTGTTTGAAGGCGATGAAACAAAGAAAGAAGAGGACATCAGAGCTAAATTAAGTCCTTCTTTCGACGGCAGAATAGTAATCGGAAGCCTTTCCGATTCCGATATGGATAAGTGCACACTCCTGGTTTTAAGCCCCGGTGTACCTACAGACAAAGACTTTGTGGTTAAGCTTAAAGAAAAGGGTGTTACAATCTGGGGCGAGGCGGAGCTTGGCTACAGAATGTCCAAAGGACGTCTTGCTGCGATTACAGGTACCAACGGTAAGACCACCACAACATCTCTTCTGGGAGAGATTGCAAAGTCCCAGTTTGAAAGTGTATTTGTAGTGGGAAACATCGGAACACCATGTACGGAAGTAGCCCTTTCTACCACCGACGACTCCGTTCAGGTTGCCGAAATGAGCAGCTTCCAGCTTGAGTCCATCGATGAGTTCCATCCGCAGGTGAGCATGATTTTAAATATCACGCCGGATCATCTTAACCGCCACCATACTATGGAGGCATATGCCGATGCCAAGGCCAACATCATGAGAAACCAGACTCCCGATGAGACCTGCATCTTAAACTATGAGGACGAGAGAGTACGCAACATGGCTGCCCTTTCCAAAGCCAAGGTTGTATTCTTCTCCTCCGAGCGTGAACTTGAAAACGGAATATTCCTTCGCGGCAAGCAGATCATCTACCGCGACGGCGGCGTTGAAACCTATATCATGGACACCGACGAGATGAACATCATCGGCAAGCACAACCATGAAAATGCCATGGCTGCCATTGCAGGAGCCATAGCTCTGGGTGTGAGCCTTGAAAACATCCGTAAGTCCGTCAGAGAGTTTGTTGCCGTAGAACACAGAATTGAATACACCTGCACAAAGAACGGTGTTAAATACTATAATGATTCCAAGGGAACCAACCCCGATGCATCAGTACAGGCCGTAAAGGCAATGCCAAGCCCGACAATCCTTATCGGCGGCGGATACGACAAGAAGATTCCTTTCGATGATTATGTAAAAGCCTTCGATGGAAAAATCAAATACCTGCTCCTTATGGGACAGACCGCAGGTGACATTGCAAAGTGCTGCGACAAGTACGGCTTTAAGGATTATGTATTTGTAAACAGCATGAAGGAAGCTATTGATTTTGCATATGCCCATGCAGAACCGGGAGAGAACGTTCTTCTTTCTCCTGCCTGTGCAAGCTGGGGAATGTATGATAACTATGAGGTAAGAGGACGCGAGTTTAAAGACCTTGCCCGTAACTTACCGGACTAAATGAAGTGACCGGCATCAGCCGGAGCGGTGCATATAAGGCGGTGCGCCGTGTGTGAATCAGCCTTGACTACAGGAAGTATGGAAGTTGTTTCGGATTACACCGCAAAACAAAAAGAAAAAGATAAGTTTTCGGTAGAAAAGAAAAACAAACCTAAGACATATTTTGACTACACACTTCTTATCATCACTCTGTTGCTGGTGGGCTTCGGACTCATGATGATAGCAAGTGCCAGTCCTTACTATGCCATTCAGAAGGATCTTCCTACCACTTATTTCGTGCGAAGCCAGGCTATTAAAGCCGCCATCGGTGTGGCTCTTATGGTTATAGGCGCAAAGCTTAATTACAACTGGCTCAAAATAAGATTAGCCCACAAGATTTCAGTGACTACGATTCTATACATTGTATGTATCGCTCTTCAGCTGGTGGTTTTGGTTAAGGGTAACAGTGTAAACGGTTCCTCCAGATGGATTACAATTCCTCTCATCGGACAGTTCCAGCCTTCCGAGGTAACCAAACTTTGCCTTATTCTTTATATTGCCAAGGCTATTGCAGCAAAGCCGAAACGACTTGATCGTTTCTTCGGTTTCGTAATCATTATCGCTACGGCAGCGCCGCTGTTTATACTTGTAGCACTTGAAAACCTTTCGACGGCCATTATCATGGTAGGTCTTGCATTTGCCATGTGTTTTGTGGCCAGCAGAAAGTCATTTTACTATATTCTTACGGTCGTACTGATGGTACCGGTGTTCATTTTCTTCCTGCAATCCCAGGGATACAGAATGACACGAGTTCAGGTGTGGCTCACAGACCCCACCGGTGGCTACCAGATCCAGCAGGGACTTTACGCCATATGTGCCGGCGGATGGTTCGGCAAGGGTCTCGGAAACAGCGCCCAGAAGCGTTTCGTTCCCGAGGTTCACACGGATATGATCTTCACGATTATCTGCGAAGAACTGGGACTGCTTGGCGTTATTGTCCTTTTCCTTGTGTACGGACTGCTTATTTGGCGTATTGCCAAAGTTGCGTTAAACGCACCGGATCTTTTCGGATCCCTTCTTTGCGTCGGAGTATTAGGTCATATCTCTCTTCAGGTTATGCTTAATGTCGGCGTAGTTACAAAACTTCTTCCTGCCACCGGCGTTATCCTTCCTTTTATCAGCTTCGGTGGTACGTCCCTTATTATTTTGCTGGCGGAAATGGGCATAGTCATGTCCGTGGCGAGCAGGGTTGAATATGAGCAATAGGAAAGAATATGTCAGACAAGAAGAACGATAAAATTAATGCCGAACTCGACGACATGATCGACGAGCTCATTGCCAAAGGCAGAAAAAAGGCTCCCCCAAGGCGCGGGAATCTTACTCTTGTTACCGATGACGACGATGAGTCCGATGAGTCCTACGAGTCCGCAGACGGGGACAGTGAGGCATATGCCGATGAATACCCCGACGAAAAGTCTGCGCGTAAAGCCGAAAAAAGGGCGAGAAAAGAAGAGAAGAAGGCCCGGAAAAAAGGCAAAGGCAGGAATCGAAAGGGCGATGAAATCGAACTTGCCGAAGGCTACGAACTGGGACTTCCGCCTTTTACAAGGTTTATTATAAGATTCTTTATATTTATAATAATCGTGGGCGGTCTGGCGGCATTTGCCTGGTATAAATGCAGAATAGTCAAGTTTGAGGTGGTGGGAAACACATGGTACACCGCTGATGAGATAAGCGATGCCCTGCGAACCGAGACGTACGATGACTTCTCCTTCGGCCTTAAACTGCATTATATGTTTGCGGATACTCCCGAAATGCCTTTTATAAACAGTTTCAAGATCAAAATGACTTCTCTTGATTCCATAAAGGTAACGGTTTACGAAAAGAAGATTGTGGGCTGCGTAAAAGTACAGTCCGACTACATGTTCTTCGATAAGGACGGTATAGTGGTTGCCTCCAGGTCGGAGAATGTAAACAAGATTCCGGTGGTTACCGGCCTTGGCTACACCCAGGCCATGATCGGAAAGAAGCTTGAAGTGGAAAATGACAGGGTGTTTGCCACCATACTTGCCATTACACAGCTCATAGATAAGAATAAGGTTCCCGTTGACAGTCTGGACTTTGATGAGGATTTCAACGTGACACTTATAGCAAGCGACGGAAACAGGTTTTACCTGGGTCAGAACCAGAAATACGACGAGATTTTCGGCCATGTTGTTAAGCTGATTCCGGAGCTTGAAGCCTCAGGACACAATTATTGGGCCGATTATTCGACTTTTACGGGTGATGAGGACTATTTCCTGGGCAAAATAATAGACAACAATTAAAAAATACCTTGATTATTTAGGTGAATAATAATATTATAAACAATAGGGTATTTAGTCGGTATTTGATATATATCGATGGAGATAAAGGAGGTTACAGCTTTGCTTGAAATAAAAGTTGATAATAATGAATCTGCAGCCAAGATTCGCGTAATCGGTGTCGGCGGTGCCGGCAATAATGCTGTTAACAGAATGATCGACGAAGGAATTGTCGGAGTTGATTTCATCTGTGTTAATACAGATAAACAGCACCTTGCCACATGTAAGGCTCCTACCGTAATTCAGATCGGTGAGAAGCTTACAAAGGGACTTGGCGCCGGAGCGCAGCCTGAGGTTGGTGAGAAGGCAGCAGAAGAAAACCTTGAAGAATTACAGAACATGCTTGTAGGCAGCGACATGGTATTCGTTACCTGCGGTATGGGCGGCGGTACCGGTACAGGTGCAGCTCCTGTTGTGGCAGCTCTTGCCAAGCAGATGGGCATCCTCACAGTAGGTATCGTAACAAAACCATTCAAATTCGAAGGAAAACAGAGAATGACCAATGCCTACGGCGGTATTGAAAAGCTTCGCCAGGCAGTAGACACACTTATTGTCATTCCTAACGATAAACTTCTTGAAATCGTTGACAGGAGAACATCTATTCCGGAAGCTCTTAAGAAGGCCGATGAAGTACTTCAGCAGGGCGTTCAGGGTATCACAGACCTTATCAACGTTTCAGCACTTATTAACCTTGACTTCGCAGATGTTCAGACAGTTATGAAGGACAAGGGTATTGCTCACATCGGTATCGGTACCGGTCAGGGCGATGAGAAGTGCATGGAAGCTGTTAAGCTTGCCACGACCAGTCCTCTTCTTGAGACAAGCGTTGACAATGCAAGTCACATCATGATCAACATTTCAGGTGACATTTCCCTCATCGAAGCCAACGAAGCAGCTTCCTATGTTCAGGAACTTGCAGGCGATTCAGCCAATATCATCTTCGGTGCGGCCTACGATGACAGCACACCTGATTACTGTAAGATTACTGTTATTGCGACAGGTCTTGAGGATGCACCTCAGGTATCACAGACTTCCAAGCCATCTATCTTTGGCAACCAGAACGTGGTTAAGAAGCCTACAATGCCTACATTTGCATCCGATGCAGTAAAGAATGCCAATAACCAGGGCATTTCCAATGTTCAGAAAGCACCTGCTCCTGCACCTGCACCACAGGTTACTTTCAACGAAGAGAGTTCTGAAGGC
>CACYBJ010000087.1 GCA_902772565.1 uncultured Lachnospiraceae bacterium
TCCACTACCTGTCCGTAATTAACACCCTTGCAATGGCAAATTTCTGTACTGTATTCCATAACTAATACCTCCTGTCATTATTCCTGCTTCAAAGGATTCAAGTAGATTCCTTTGGCATGGAGTTGTAAACCTTATACAAGTATCATACATCAGAGAAATACTTTTTTCAACAAAATGAATTCAAAGCATATTTATTCTACCAAAAAGAAAGAATCAAACCTGTATCTATGTTATACTACAAGCAATAACACAGTTAAAGAAGCACGGATGCTTCAATTGAAAGGCACACTATGGATTTACAGAATTTCTACAGAGGCAACGAATTTGAGGCTCACAGTTATTTAGGTGCCCACACCTACTGGGGCGGAACCACCTTCAGGACTTTCGCACCGGCAGCAGCAAGGATTGCCCTGATTTCGGATTATAATGACTGGAACGAAATCGAGATGCACCGCACCGGCGACGGAAACTTCTGGGAAGTATCCGTAGAAGGCATGAAAGCCGGCGATATGTATAAGTACAGGATCTACGGTCGTGACGGAAGCGTTACGGACCACGCGGATCCTTATGGGTTCTTCGCCCAGCTTCGGCCGGACAGCGCATCCATTGTTTACGACCTCGGCAGTTACAAATTCACCGATGAAGAATGGATACGTAACCGCAGCACCCTTGTTGATGCTCCTTTTAACATCTACGAGCTGCATTTCGGTTCCTGGAAAAAGAAGGACGACACCATCCCCGACGGCGGATGGTACACCTACACCGAGATGGCAGATATTCTTCCGGACTACCTTATAGAGCACGGCTACAATGCATTGGAGATCATGCCGCTCAATGAATATCCCTTCGACGGTTCCTGGGGATACCAGTCCACCGGCTATTTCTCCCCCACTTCCCGCTACGGCCGTCCCGAAGAGCTTTGCTACTTTATTGACAAATGTCACGAAGCCGGCATAATGGTGATTCTTGACTTTATTCCGGTTCATTTTGCGGCAGATGCCCACGGCCTTCGCAATTACGACGGAACCGCGCTTTTTGAGTATCCGAATAATGCGGTAGGCGTCAATGAATGGGGCAGCTGTAACTTTATGCATTCAAGAGGCGAAACCTGCAGTTTCCTCAAATCATCTGCCGACTTTTGGATTACCGAATATCACTTCGACGGCCTCAGACTGGATGCAGTGTCCAACCTTATCTACTGGCAGGGCAATGCAGGCCGGGGCGAAAACAAGAACACCATAGACTTTATACGCTCCTTTAACGCAGGGCTGCACATGAGGCATCCGGGTGTTATTATCTGTGCGGAAGACTCATCTGCCTACAGCGGCGTGACCCGTCCGGTGTCGGAAGGAGGCCTCGGTTTCGATTACAAATGGGACCTGGGATGGATGAATGACACCCTGGATTACTTTGCAACCTCCCCCGACGACAGAGTTTCAAAGTACCACAAACTCACCTTCTCAATGATGTACTTCTATAACGAACACTATATTCTACCGCTGTCTCATGACGAGGTGGTTCACGGAAAAGCCACCATAGTTCAGAAGATGAGCGACCTTTATGAGGGCAAGTTTCAGCAGGCCAGAGCCTTCTATATGTATATGTACGCTCACCCCGGAAAGAAGCTTAATTTCATGGGAAATGAAATCGGTCAGCTTAGGGAGTGGGACGAAAGCCGTGAGCAGGATTGGGACATGCTTAAGTACCCAATGCATGACAGTTTCTGTAAATTCATGCAGGACCTTAGTGTGATTTACCTTGAGCATCCTGCTTTCTATGCCCGGGACTATCGCAACGATGGTTTTAACTGGACCGACTGCGGAAAGGAAAACGAGCTGATTTATGTTTTTGAAAGAAAGGCAGATGCCGAAAACATTCTGTCCTTCTTTAACTTCTCAAATTATGATCATGAGTATACTCTGAATATGCCCGGTGAGCATACTCTCACCCCGCTTCTTAATAGCAACTGGGAGGAATACTCGGGAGATGTAAAGAAGGATTTGGAGACGATTAGTTTTAAAGACTGTATTATACTCAATCTGAACCGCGAAAGCGCCATTTATTACCTTTTGGACGCCCCGGCAAACAAAGATAAACTAAGTCCATAGCCATTTTCACTTTAAAAAAACATCCTCCCTTGCGGGAGGATGTTTTAGTTTACTTCTTATCACAACTTGAATTTCTTCAAGTTATACGTGATTTTTCTTGTGGTTTCTGCCCGATTAGGCCTCTTCCTCTTCTTTTCTCTTCTTAAGTCCGAGAATTCCGAATCCGAGAAGTGATGCAAATGCTAAGAAGATGTATGATCCTGCATTTGTATCGTCACCTGTCTTCGGCTTAGGGCCGGATGGTGTAGGTGTAGGTGTAGCAGATGGTGTAGGTGAAGGTGTAGGAGTCTTTTTATCTGTCATTGTAACAACTACAGGCTCGTTATCTTCACTTGTTACCGGAGTATCAGGGATTGTGAACTCTACAGGTGCTGCAACATCATATCCGTCAGGAGCTGATACTTCAACAAGCTTGTAGGTCTTTCCTTCTGTAAATACTGCGGTTACTGTTACTGTTTCGCCTGTTGTTACGAATGGACCGTAAACAACATTTCCGTTTTCATCTTCAACCTGAAGAGTTGCACCTGCAAGACCCTTGCCGTCTTCGTCAACCTTATTGAAGCTTACGATTACTTCAGGCTCAAGCCATACTACTGTGCCATCCTCAAGAAGCTTGATTGTTCCGTCGCCGGTGTCGACTGCTGTAACCTTAAGTCTGTAGTTACCGTCCTCATCCTCGTCATATTCGAAGATTACAGGTCTTTCGGATACTCTGTATCCGTCAGGAGCTACAAGTTCCATAACTGTGTAAGGTGTATCAAGGAATACGCCTTCGAATGTTACAACACCCTTTTCATCGGAGAATCTTTCGGCAACCTTCTGAAGCTCGCCGTTTTCATCTTCCTTATAGAGACCGTACTTGGAACCGCCAATGGTCTTTGCTTCGTCCTTATCACTTACCTTGGTAAATGTAAGGTCTGTCATCTTTGTTTCGTTAACCAGTCTGTTGTCTTCTACAAGATTCTCGCCAAGGTAATCTGTAGCGATTCCTACGAATCCTGTTTCTTCGGTAATTACAGCATAGTATGTATTCTCATCGAGAATATGGTATGCATCTGCCTCAAGTTCCCAGATACGATATGTTCCCGGCTGAAGCTCACCAAAGCTTACAACACCGTCTTCGTCGCTTGTTGCCTGACGAACATATGTCCTTGGAAGCAGTTCGCCTGTTTCAGGATCTGCAAGTGCTGCTGCAAATGTGATACCTGCCAGTGCTTCTGTTTCATCAGGATACTCTGAACATGCTTCATTTGCGATACCAAGCTTAGCAAAGTAAAGTTCGAAGAACTGAGTATACTTGTTAACGATAGTTACTGTTGTTCCGTTCTTGGAAATCTGGGCCGGATTCTCAACCGCACCGCTGATGTAGCTGTAGTGCTCATCCATAAATGTGGTGTCTTCAACTACTGTGTAGGTGTAGCTTACAGGAATGTGAGTAATAACTACGTCTGTTCCTTCGGTTACATCAATAGTTGTTGAACCTTCACTGAATGTCAGAGTTGTATCACCAAAGGTGTACGCTCCGTTAAGAGCATCGCCGTTCTCATCGTACATTGTAAGCACGAACTGGAAGGTTTTGCTTAATGTTTCCGGAGCAGCTCCGTTGATAGTCTTTCTGAGTGTAAGACTTCCGACTGTTTCCTCGTTTTCAATTTCAACAGACTTCTCATTAGCGGCTCTTGTAAGTGTTACATTTGCGCCGTTTCCGGTAATTGTCATGTAAATGGTATCACTGAGCGGATTACCGTTGGAATCTGTTTCGAATACGTAGTATGTTCTGCCTGCTTCTGTTGTTGCAAGGCTGTCAAATACTACCGATGCTTCACCTGTAAGTGAATCATCTGTAAGGGTAACTGTAAGGCTCTTAACTGATACAAGTGCCTGGTTGTTATCCTTATCATGTGTTCTGTACTCACCGTTTTCATCGTCGAAGAGTGCGAAGTAGAATGTGTAATCTCCCGCTGCTGCTCCGGTGAATTCCTTATTGACTGTGATTGCACCGTCAATATCAGGCTTGTACATATTTGTAATTGTTACTTCCTGATTCTTGAGAGAACCGTCTGTATTGAACTCGGTACCTGTGGCTGTAGTTACGTCACCTGATACGTAGTTAAAGTGTACAGAGTCAAAGTTTGATTCTGTTACTTCTTCAACCGTATATGTGTATTCGTAAGGAATACCTGTGAGACGGAACTCATTTCCGGCTCCTAAGCTAACCTGACGTACACCGTCTACGAAAGGAATATAACTGATGGTTCCGTTAAACAGATCACCGTTTTCATCGTAGATGGTGATGTTAAACTTGAAGGACTTTGAAATCGTTGTAGGTATAGCAGCAATATCTTCTGCTGTTAAAGGTTGTCCTTCTTCGTCTATCAGGGCCTTTGAAATATACAGACCGTAGGTCTTCTCTGTGTTTGTAATTGTTGCTGTTCCGCTTGTTGCATCATTGGTGATTTCAACTTCAATTCCTGATGTAGAACTTACTGTGTAAGGAAGTGAAGTATCATTCTTGATTGCATTACCGTTGGCATCTGTTTCAAATACATAGTATGTATTATGAAGCAGATTCGTAAACTTAACGGAACCTGTACCGGA
>CACYBJ010000088.1 GCA_902772565.1 uncultured Lachnospiraceae bacterium
ATCTGGCCAACTGTGTAGATGGTCATGCCGGCTTCTGCGGCAATGGAACGGCCCGGCTCAATCACGGCTGCAGGAGTTGCTATGCCGATTTCGGCTGCCCTTTCAGCCAGTTTCTTCATCATAGGATCAAGGAAGAAGCTGTAAGGCTTTCTTTCCTCATCGATGTAGGTAGCACCGAATCCGCCGCCGAAGTTTACTTCCTTAACATCTGCATTGAATTCTTTCTTGATTCTGGCTGCCCAGTCCATAAGAGCATCAAGAGAATCAAGATAGGCTGTGTTTTCAAAGAGCTGGGAACCGATGTGCATATGAAGACCGGTAAACTCAAGCCACTCCGAATCCAGAACCTGCTTAACGATTGGAAGGAATACATCCTCGTCAAGCGGAATACCGAACTTGGAATCCTTCTTGCCTGTAATAATGTAATCATGAGTACTTGCAGCCACACCCGGTGTGATTCTGATCATGATATTCGCTTTTTTGTTGTATTTTCTGCAGGCCTCTTCAATAAGAGGAATCTCGTTAAGGCCGTCAAGAATAATACGTCCTACGCCGTAGGAAACAGCCATATCGATTTCCGAAGGGAGTTTATTGTTTCCGTTGAACTCCACATGTTCCGGTGGAAAGTCAACCTGCATTGCGGCATAAAGCTCGCCGCCGGATACCACGTCTATGCAGATGCCTGCCCTCTTTAAAATCTCGTACATTCCGGTGGTGCAGAATGCTTTTGAGGCATATGCCACCCTTGCACCCGGATACTTGTCGATAAACTGCTCTTTGAGCTCGTTTACTCTTTTCATTATTTCGGAATGAGACATTATATAAAGAGGTGTGCCGTACTCTTTTGCAAGCTCGGTTACATCACATCCGTCAAAGTATAATCTTCCGTTTCTTATTTCGGTAAATTCATGCATATCACGTACCATGTCCTTCTATTACTTCTCTTTCGCTGCTTCGGCTGCCTGTAGGCGTCCGGCAACTTCAATCTTCCTCGATTGTATACAATAATACAATTAACATATATCACATTCAATGTCAACTGTTGTTATTGCCGGAATCACCGCCTCGGTTTGAATTGTCAAAGCGGAAATTATACTGATGTCTTTCAGCCGGTGTTCCGTCGGGCCTTCTTCCGGGCTGAGGTCTGTAGACCGGTCTGCGGTATTCCCCGCCGTCATACTGCCTGCGGTCCGTATTCCTTCTGTCGGAATCCCTTCGCTCTGCGCTTCTTCTGTCGGCGTTTCTTCTGTCGGAAACACGTCTGTCGGCAGTCCTTCTGTCGCCGCTTCTTCTCTCGGAGCCTCTTCCGTTAGCACCCTCTGCGTCGGGACGTCGGCGCTCACCGGTCCTTCTGTCACCGGCTTCGGGACCTTCGCCGCTTCCGTCCGGTCTTCTGCGTTCGCCGGATCTGCGCTCGCCGGATCTGCGCTCGCCGGTTCTTCTCTCGCCGTTTCTTCCGGAACCGGCGCGTCTTTCTTCGCGGCGTCTTTCCAGCGCCCTTCTTTCGGCCTGCATTTTAGCACGAAGTTCGGCAAGACGTTTTTCTTCTTTCGCATTTCTCACGCGGCGTATAACATATATAACAGCGGCAATAGCCGAAACTATAGCCAGACTGATAAGGAATTTCACAAAGAATCCCGGAGAGTTGTCATCCGTTTTGTGCTCATGCTTGAGCTCATTATCGTATTTGCCGGAAGATGCTGTGGCAACCTCTGCGGTTTCACCGCTGTTTTCAGGCTCGGTATCGGTTTCTTCTGCGGACTGGCTTCTGTAACCGACCACGTGCTCCATCAAATCATTTCCGGTATCGGTTCCCACCAAAGTTCTGTAGAGACCGAATTCCGCCATGCTGTATTCATTGCTATCGGAAACAACAAAGGCGGTACGCTGCTGGGTTCTGTGCTTAAGGTAGGCTGCCTCCGCAACTTCAAACGCTGTCTTTCCGCCGAAGTTGGAAAGAGGTTGTCTCAGATCCAGTGTTATTTTGTTTTCTCCCCAAAGATGTAAATAGGTCTTGGGCACGTCCCAGTCTCCCGCCTCCGGATTGTCCACCGCATCTCTTACTGCGGCAGATAAAAGCATGTGCTGTCCGTGACCGTATTCGCCGTTTTCATCCTGGGTAACAACTACCAGGGGCTCATAGGTGTTTATAAGAGTACGGATTTCTCCCACAAGTTTGTCATAGTCCACTTGGGATTTTGCCGTTTCCAGATCCTTGCTGTATTCGTCGGGATATCCCATGCAGACAGGGTAATTCTTAATTCCCGAAGTCCAGAGACCATCCAGTTTTTCATGTTCCCTTATGGGGTTTTCGTTGGTTCCTTCCCAGTACTGGTTTAAGTAAACCACCTGAACGCCAAGACCCTGCTGGCCGCCGTAGTCCGCAAGGATACCGCCCATGAACAGAATTTCGTCATCGGCATGAGTGGCAAATACAAGGATGTCCGCTTTCTCGCAGGGAGGCTCCCAAAGCTGCATATCTGCCGGAACATCGCCTGCAGAGTAGGCTTTTACGTCGCACACATGCATATCCTCAGGGATATTGACAACGCACTCCTTTGCGGGAGTCGCAAGTGGAATAAACTCATGAAGATACTTGCCTTCGCAGGAAATATCGCCGCCGGTATCGGTGGTAAGAGTCCAGGCCGTAGGCTCGTCTCCCCAAACCACATAGAAGGCTGCTATGTCTTC
>CACYBJ010000089.1 GCA_902772565.1 uncultured Lachnospiraceae bacterium
TCTTAAGTACGGAAACCTTCTGCAAAGAGAACTTAACAGCGAAAAGTATTCCGCAATTGCCGTGGGCAGGGTTATGACCTGCGTTCTGGGAATTGTTGTAAGACGCGAAAGAGAAATCAGAGAGTTTAAGAAAACCCCGTTTTACAGAGTGGTTTCAAAGTTTGATGCCGGGTTTGAGTTTGACGGAGAGTTTAAAGCCGATAAGGATTCCAAGTATTTTGAATCCCCCATGCTTTATAAAGATAACGGCTTTACAACACTTGAGTATGCCAGAGAATTCGTTGAATACGTCGGCGGTATGCCCGATGCAGTTACTGCCAAGGAAGAAAACACTGACAATAATACAGGAAAGCCCGAAAAACTTTCCGAAACCCATAACTGTGAGAATGTTAAGGGTATAATCACATCCGTTGAAAAGAAAAACGAAAAGAAAAAAGCCCCCCTTCTTTTCAATCTTGCCGAAATCCAGAATACCTGTTCCCAGGCTTTTAAGATTTCACCTGATGAAACCCTTAAAATCATACAGGAACTGTACGAAAAGAAACTGGTTACTTACCCCAGAACAGATGCAAGAGTTTTGTCCTCTGCTGTAGCCAAGGAAATAACCAAGAATATCAAAGGTATTTCGGCTCTTAACGAATACAAAGGTTATTGTGAGAATATTCTGAACAATAATCTTGCCAAAGGCCTTGAGAAAACCCGTTACGTAAACGATTCTCAGATTACCGACCATTATGCCATTATTCCTACGGGCCAGGGTCTTGGAAACTTAAATTCCTTAGGGGCTCTTCAGAGAAAGGTATATGACAAAATTGTCAGAAGATTTTTGAGTATTTTCTATCCCGATGCCGTCTATCAGAAAGTGGCAATTACGGTAAAGGTTAAAACCGAAAGTTTTTCCAGCAATTTCAAGGCTCTTAAAGAACAGGGATATCTTGAAATAGCAGGAAATCCACAGGATAAGAATAAGAATCAAAAGTCAGATTCTTCAGACAATTCCGAGGGTGAAAACAAGGAAGAAGAGGAGGTTTTTGATGAAAACCTTTTAAGCCTTGTAGCTGCTCTTAAAAAAGGTTCCGAAATTGATGTGAAAAACTACACAATTAAGGAAGGAGAAACCACTCCTCCGAAGCGTTACAATTCCGGTTCCCTTATTCTTACCATGGAAAAAGCCGGTCAGTTCATTGATGACGAAGAACTCCGGGCTCAGATAAAGGGTAGCGGTATCGGCACCAGTGCCACCAGAGCCGAAATCCTTAATAAACTAATCAAAATCGAATATCTTAATCTGAACAAGAAAACTCAGATTATCACCCCCACTCTAAAGGGTGAAATGGTCTATGAAACCGTTTTTTCTTCTGTTAGGTCGTTGCTTAACGCCGAACTGACCGCCAGCTGGGAGAAGGGTCTCACCCAGGTTTCCGAAGGTCAGATAGATGACGGCCTTTACATGGAAAAACTGGAAGGATATGTAGGAAAATGGACCAATTACATTAAAGATAACAATTATTCGTCATATCTTATCGGACGATTCCGTGAGTGTGAAAAGTATTATAAAAAATAATCGATATTTATTATCGGAAGAAGGTTTATTTTGAGTAATTTTGAAAGATGCTGTGCCTGTGTTGATTACGATCAGATCAGACATAATTTTCTTGAAATGAAAAAATGCGTTGACAACAATGTAAAAATGCTTGCAGTGGTTAAGGCAGATGCCTACGGCCACGGCGTTATCGGTACCTGCAAGGTTCTTGATGACATAGCCGACTTTTTTGCTGTTGCCACGGTGCATGAGGCAGTCGAAATAAGAGATGCCGGTTTTGATAAGGACATCCTCATTCTCGGCTATGTTTCCCCCTCGGATTACAGAATTCTTCTTGAACGAAGAATAACTCCCGTGATTTTTACCTTGAGGGATGCTCTTAAGTTAAATGATGCTGCCGCATCTGCCGGAATTGTACAGACCATACATTTAGGTGTTGATACGGGCATGAGCCGTATAGGTTTCCAGTGTGACGAAGAGGGAATCAGGGAGGCATCTGCCGTATTCGAACTTCAGAACCTTTACGTGGAAGGTGCTTTTTCACATTTTTCCAAGGCAGATGAAAAAGACCCTGCTTTTACGATTCATCAGAATGAAGAATTCAGGAAGTTTCTTGACGGCGTAGGTCATGATATTCCAATTAAGCACATCTGCAATTCCGCAGGTATCGTGGGACACAAAGACTACCGTTATGACATGGTAAGAGCGGGAATCTCGATTTACGGTTATAAACCATCCGATGAAACCGATATGTCCCGGGTAAATATAGCACCGGCGCTTTCCTGGCACACAAAAGTAAGCCATGTAAAGGAACTGAAAGCCGGAAGAATAGTAAGCTACGGCGGTACATTTAAAGCCGAAAAGGACATGAGAATCGCCACAATTACCATAGGATATGCCGACGGCTATCCAAGACTCTTGTCCGGCAAGGGCAGAGTTATAATTAACGGTCATTATGCCCCGATACTCGGAAGGGTATGCATGGATCAGACCATGGTTGATATAACCGACATTCCCGATGTAGAAGTGGAAAACGATGTGATTCTCCTGGGAAAACAGGGCAATGCAGAAATCACCGCAGATGACATAGCCGAACTTACGGGAACCATCAGTTACGAGGTACTTTGCGACATCGGAAGAAGAGTTGTAAGAATGCCTAAATAGTTTGACAACCCACGTCATTTAATTTATAATTTAACAGTTAAAATACGCTTTGTTTAAAACTTGTTTTAAACCATAGGAGTTATATGATACAGTCAATGACCGGATTCGGACGTTCCGAAGTCTATGAATCGGGTAAAAAAATAACAGTTGAAATCAAGTCTGTAAATCACAGATATTGCGAGATTTCCGTCAGAATGCCTAAGAAGCTGAATTTCTACGATTCAGCCGTAAGACAGCTCATTAAAAAGTATGTCGGCCGAGGCAAGGTTGATGTTTACATCTCCATGGAAACCGATGATGTTACAGGCTCAACCGTAAAATACAACAAAACACTTGCGCAGGAGTATTACAACAATATATCCATGATTGCCGAGGATTTAAACCTTCCAAGCGACATTTCCGTAATGTCTCTTGCGAGAATGCCTGAAGTTCTCACACTTGAGGAATCCGAGGACGAACACGAAAAGACCTGGGAAATCCTTGAAAAGGCTATTTCCGAATCCTGCGAAATGCTGATTTCAACAAGAGCCGCCGAAGGTGAGCATCTTAAGGAAGACATAATCGGTAAGCTTAACGGTCTTCTTGACATGGTTAAGATTATTGAGGATCGTTCACCCGAGATGATGGCTGCCTACCGAAAGAAGTTGACGGAAAAGCTTAATGAAGTAATTACCGATACCAACTTAAGCGAGCAGTTAATTGCCGGCGAACTCATTTTATACGCCGACAAAATCTGTGTTGATGAGGAAACCGTAAGGCTCAGAACTCACATCGTTAACATGAAAAAGACTTTGGAAGGCGGAGAAAACATCGGTCGCAAGCTTGATTTCCTGGCTCAGGAAATGAACAGGGAAGCCAACACAACACTTTCAAAAGCCAATGACATTGAGATTTCGGAAGTTGCCATCAACATAAAAACCGAAATTGAAAAAATCAGAGAACAAATTCAGAACATAGAATAGGAGATAAAAATGATACATCCATCTTACAAGGATCTTATGAATGCAGTTAATGCCAATGTTGAGCCGGGAGAAGAGCCGGTAGTTAACAGCCGTTATTCAATTGTTATTGCTTGTGCAAAGCGTGCAAGACAGATCGTTGACGGTGCTGAACCTTTGGTTCAAATTGATTGCCTTAAGCCTTTATCAATTGCAGTCAAGGAAATCGAAGAGGGCCAGGTGAAAATCCTTACAGGCGCCAACGATAAGGAAGATATTTCCGATTATGCAGTAGGTTTTGATGAGATTGAGGAAACAGCAAGCAGCGAACAGTAATGAAGAAAAACGGATCATTTCTGGTTTATGTACTTTGGAATGTATTCATCATATTACTGATACTTGTTTCCGTATTTGCCATAGTTAAATATTTCTATCAGCCGATACAGGTAGAAGGTTCCTCAATGGAACCCAACCTCTATGAAACCGATAAACTTTTAATCAATAAGGTGGGGAACAAACTGGAATATGAGCGGTACGATATCATAGTATTCAAACCATATTCTGAAGACAATTTAGTTACAAAAGAAGTGGATGAGTCTGATGCTCTGTTTATTAAGAGAATCATAGGCCTTCCGGGGGAAACGGTTCAGATCATGGCCAACGGTGATATTTTTATCACTGACAAGAAAGGCAAAAAGTTTATACTGGAAGACGATCCTGCCAAACAGGATTATTATTATTCCGGAATCGACTGGGTCAAATATGACGATAACATGTTTGAATCGATTACTCTTAAGGATGACGAATACTTCGTTCTCGGAGACAACAGAGACGTGAGCAAAGACAGCAGATCTTCCGAAATAGAAGCAGTAAACTGCCATTGCATCATCGGCAAGTTTCTCTTTAAAATGCCTTTTTAATTAATCCACGAAAACAAATGCCAAAAAAGCAACCTTTTTTATATGAAAGGGTTGCTTTTTTTATATGTTTTGATTAAAATATTACACGGATTGATTAAATAATAAATTTTAATTCAAATCAAACAAATATCCAGGAGGAATTTTAAAATGGCAGTTAAAGTTGCGATTAACGGTTTCGGACGTATTGGACGTCTTGCATTCAGACAGATGTTTGGTGCAGAAGGCTATGAAGTAGTTGCTATTAACGATTTAACAACACCTTCAATGTTAGCTCATCTTCTTAAGTATGACACATCACAGGGTCGTTATGTAGCTATCGGTGAAGAAGATCAGGTTACAGCTGATGACGAAGCCGGAACAATTACAGTAAAGGGTAAGACAATCAAGATTTACAAGGAGCCGGATGCAAACAATTGTCCTTGGGGCGAAATCGGCGTAGATGTAGTTCTTGAGTGCTCAGGTTTCTATACATCTAAGGCTAAGGCTCAGGCTCATATCAATGCCGGAGCTAAGAAGGTTGTTATTTCTGCTCCTGCAGGAAACGATCTTCCTACAATCGTTTACAATGTAAACCACAAGACACTTACAAAGGACGACAAGATCATTTCAGCTGCATCTTGCACAACAAACTGCCTTGCACCTATGGCTAAGGCTCTTAATGACTATGCTCCTATCCAGTCA
>CACYBJ010000090.1 GCA_902772565.1 uncultured Lachnospiraceae bacterium
CTGCCCCAAGGGAAAGTCTTTTGTCCTTCTCGAAGCGACATCTGTCTATGGCTTCTCTTCTTTCCCGGGGAAGCAGGGCATATGCCGTATCAAACTTTTCTTTATCGGCAAATGCACGGACATCAATTGTATAAACTTGAGTGTTTGACATAGGGCGAGTATTAGAAATGTGATGCAGCATCGCTCATCCCTTATCTGCGGGAGAACATGCCGGAAAGCCAGTTGAAGTAACCGGCGTCCACCTTCTTCTCTGCGCCCTTAAGCATTCTCCACTGCCAGTTGCTGCCTGTGGTTGCAGGCTGGTTGATTCTGGCATGGTTATCAAGGCCGAGAAGGTCCTGCATCTGAATGATTATGGTATTGGCTGTAGACTCGTACATCTTGCGGATGATCTGCATGGGCAGTTCTTCGTCCTTAAGGATTCCGAAGTAGCCCTTCATCCAGTCGATCTGCCATCTCTCACGTCCGGCAAGCCAGCCGTAAAGAGTCTCATTGTCGTGAGTTCCTGCGTAAACCACACAGTTGGGGTTCGGGTAATTGTGAGGAAGGTAGGCGTTGCCTGAATCTCCGTCACAGCCGAACTCAAGTATTTTCATGCCCGGGTATCCCATCTTTTCCATAAGGTCTCTTACGGGTTTTGTGATAACACCCAGATCTTCGGCAATGATTTTGGCATTTCCGATGCTTTCGTTAATAACCTTTGTGAGCTTCTCGCCGGGTCCCTTTATCCACTTGCCCTTTTTGGCAGTTTTGGCTTTGAAAGGCACGGACCAGTAGTTTACCACACCGATGAAATGGTCGATTCTGATAACGTCATAGAGGGCAGCATTGGCCTTCATGCGTTCTCTCCACCATTTGAAGTCGGTTTTCTCCATCACATCCCAGCGGTAAAGCGGGTTGCCCCAGCGCTGACCGTCGGCGGAGAAAAGATCGGGAGGTACTCCCGCAATATTGATAGGTTTAACATCCTCGTCAAGTTCGAAAAGTTCCTTGTGAGCCCAGCAGTCTGCCGAATCCATAGACACGTAGAGCGGAATGTCACCGATGATTTCGATGCCGCTTTCTTCGGCATATGCCTTAATTTCAGCCCACTGTGTGAAGAACTTGAACTGAATAAATTTTCTGAATTCAATACGGTCGGAAAGAAGTTCCTTATACTTTCTTACCGCTGCCGGCTTCTTAAGCTTGATGCCTTCATCTTCCCAGCTCTGCCACGGAGCACCGTTAAAGTGATCCTTAAGAGCCATAAAGAGGGCATAGTCGTCAAGCCAGTATTTGCTCTTCTTAAGGAAGTCGGCATATTCCTTGGTTTCCTTATGGTTGCTCTTTTCGTAGGCCTTGTACAGGAAAGTATAGCGGTTCTCGTAGAGTTTGCCGTAGTCCACGTACTCAGGCTCGCTTCCCCACTCTGCCTTGTCAAGTTCGGCGCGGTCAAGAAGACCCTCCTCCGAAAGCTTTACAAGGTCTACAAAGTAAGGATTGCCGGCAAATGCCGAAAATCCCTGGTAGGGGCTGTCGCCGTAGCTTGTGGGACCCATAGGAAGAACCTGCCAGGATTTCATTCCCATGGACTTAAGGAAGTCGATGAACTCCTTTGCTTCCTTGCCGAAAGTTCCGCATCCGTAGGGTGAAGGGAGGGAAAATACGGGCATTAATACGCCTGCTCCTCTCTTCCATTCGTTAGTTTTCTTTTTCATATATCGTCCTCATCCTCATCATCTTCTTCAGAATTCTCTTCCTCGTACTCTTCAAGGAATTCCTCGCCGTCATCGAACTTTTCGTCGTAGGATGCGGCTTCTTCGTTTTCTTCGGTTATGTTATCGTCATAATCGAAATCCTCGGTCTGAGGGAACTCGTCCAGAAGTCCGTTAAGGTCAAGTTCCGGCATTTCGAAATCGGAAAGGTCTTCAGATACTTTCGGATTTTCAATGTTTGCCACATCGGAAGGATCCGGAGATTTTCTGGCTGCTGCCTGAACATCTTCCATCTCAATATCCCTTCTGGAGGCCTTCTTCTTTTCGGCATTGACAACCGAAGATCCTGTAATGGTATTGGACAGACCTTCGATGGTGGCACTGGCATTGGTCACCTGTCCCACGTCAATATCCTTATGAAGGGCAACAATCTTCGGGAAACGGCCCGCAACTCTCTTGCTGTGGGTGGTTACCACGAAGGCAGGACCTTCACCGTTATTGTTCATGAGCTGAAGGAAGGCAAGATACTGCTCCGCATCATATCCTTCAAGCACATCGGTAGGCTCGTCGCAGAAAATAACCTTAGGGTTCTTAATGAGGGCTCTTCCAAGAACCACCTTCTGTCTTTCGAGAGCTGAAAGTTCACGGGGAAGGAAACGGCCCTTGCCCTTAAGACCAAGGTCGATGATCATGTCTCTGCAGATCTTCTTCTTGGTTCCGGCGCTTCCCTTCTGGAAAGCAAGAGCCAGCATGAAATTATCATAGATAGTCATGTTGCTCATTAAGGCGGAATCTCTGGTTACGTAGGCGATATCGTTGCGGCGAAGCTTCTGAAGAGCGCCGCGGCGTCCCTTCTCTGCCACCTTCTTGCCGTAGTAGGAGATTTTGCCGGAATCTGCCGGAATCATGCCGGTAAGTATCTGAATAAGGGTGGTCATGCCGCCTCCCTTTCTGGACACTACCGCAATCATGTCACCCTCTTCAACTGTAAGGAAGAAATTGTCGATTACGGTTTTACCGTCATAGCTTTTGCCTATGTTTTTGGCTTCATATACCATAACTTTTCCTCCTTACTAGATTCTTCTTATCATTTTACCTGCATCCCAAAGGCAGATGCACACTACCTGGAGCACGATGCAGATGCACATTATTACCGCCGGAGCGGTAACAAAGAATTCCGTAGGAACGGTAGCAACTTCCGTTACCATCCTTATGGGGATATACAGAATGAAGGTTGCGGCCACGGAAATAACAAACCACAGCACAAGCTGGATAATGTGAACAAATATAAGTTCGGCTTTTCCGGTACCGTTCATGAGAACTATCAGTTCGTACTTTTTATTCTTGGAAAACGTGAAATACGAATATAGCATTAAGAACACTGCGGAAAGCAGCAGTCCGCCTTCAGCTATGTAGAGGATGATCTGCTGTATGCCTTCAATGTTGTCATAGAAAAGCAGTTTGTTATCGTTGTCGGCATTCTTAATGGTTATGCGGAAGGCGCTGGAAAGACCCTTGGACTTGATTTCGTTATTCACGGTACGCTGAACGGCATCTGCCGTCATCTGAGCAAGAATAACACCTTCGTTACGCATATCGTAAAGGTTGCACCAGAAGATTCTCTTTTCCTGGTTGCTGTCCAGATCCGATGATGAAGCTTCATCAATCTTCCTTAAAGGGATAACAAGATAGCTGTCCAGATTGATTTCCTTGCTGCCAAGTTTGATCACAGTACCGGCAGGAATGATATCGGTCACGCTGATCTGTACCGAACCAAGTTTTGAGGTGGTAACAGCTCTGGTGGCTCCGCCGGCGGCTCTGGCCTCTGCGGGCCATTCCTGATCCCAGTTGAAACCTGCGCATGCAGGGAAGGCATCGTCGTAATCCACAGCATCGCCTTCGAACATTTTACCAAGTATCATGGCTGCGCTTGCATTGCTTGAAGCAAGATATTTTACAGTAGCTTCATCCACAAAGAGCACAGGCACCTTATAGTTCTGGGACACATCGGCAGATGCCGCAGTGATCACCAGATCCCCTGCAGCGTCAAGGCTTGTTCTTGTGGCTTCCGTAAGTGCAGTCACAGTACCCTCGGTTGCAAGGAAGGAGAAATAATCGTAGGCTTCAGATTCCTGAAACATGGAATTGAGTGCTATTCTGCCTCGGAGTGACTGTATGTCGGTTACGTTGTCCGTTTTATAGGTAAATGTATAAATCGGAGTCTTACCCTTTTCGGAATCCGACAGTTCAAAGGCACCGCTTATGGCTCCCTTAAGACCGTGGGCGAACACGAAAAGAGACAGAGACATAATAGTCAGAAGAATAATAAGGCTTAAAAGATGCTTTCGCTTTCTGATGAGCATCTCAAATTCGGAAAAGATCCTCTTCATGGAAACCTCCTAGCAAATTTCAGCGCCTGCAGGCATATCCCTGTCAGGAGTAAGAAGTGCAAGTTCTCCGTTTTCATCCTCGGCGCAAAGGAGCATGCCTTCGGACTTAATGCCGGCAAGTGTTGCAGGCTTGAGGTTAACAAGTACCATTACCTGCTTGCCTACCATCTGATCCGGTGAATAGCTCTTCTTGATTCCGGATACGATCTGGAGCACCTTGCTTCCCACACGCACCTGGCTCACAAGAAGTTTCTTTGACTTCGGAACTTCTTCACATTTTTCTATAACGCCTACTCTGAAACTGAGTTTGTCAAAGTCGGCATATTCGATTTCGCTCTTAAATTCTATGTCCATAACAGCCTTTTCGGTCGGTGCGGCTTCCGCCTTGCCTTCCTTCTTGGAATCACCGGTGATTCCGGCTGCCACTTCGGCTTCGTATTCTGCCTTCTGCTTCTCGCGGATTTCCTCAACCTTAGGCATGATATCCTTAGGATCGAGTCTTGCAAAGAGAATTTCGGGAGCGGAAGTTACGGCATATTCGTCTGCGGACTCGCCGAACACATCACACTTGTCCCATGCACGGGCAGATGTGTTTAACATAGCAAAAATCTTCTTTGCGGTTTCAGGCATAAAGCTCTCAAGGAGGCTTGCGCCGATTACGATACCTTCGATAAGGTTGTAAAGAACTTCTGAGAGTCTGTCCTTATCCTCTTCGTTCTTTGCAAGTACCCATGGTGCTGTCTCGTCAATATACTTGTTGCATCTCTTGAAGATGGTAAAGATTTCGGTTAAGGCATCTGCCGCTCTGAACTCTTCCATCTTGGCATCAACCACTGCTTTAACGGCAGTAATCGTGCTCTTAAGGTCGGCATCAACCGCATCCCCGGCACCTGTCTTTTTAGCAACTCCGCCGAAGTACTTATTGGTCATGGAAATTGTTCTGTTAACAAGGTTTCCGAGTGTATTTGCAAGATCTGAATTGATTCTTTCGATAAGAAGTTCCCAGGTGATGACACCGTCGTTATCGAAAGGCATTTCATGAAGTACAAAGTAACGAACTGCATCCGTACCGAAAACGCCAACCAGGTCGTCGGCATACATTACGTTGCCTCTGGACTTACTCATCTTCTCGCCGCCCTGAAGAAGCCACGGATGTCCGTAAACATGCTTCGGAAGAGGCTCGCCGAGAGCCATAAGGAAGATAGGCCAGTAAATTGTATGGAAACGGATGATGTCCTTACCGATAAGGTGAAGGTCGCAAGGCCAGTACTTCTTGTAAAGTTCGGAAGAATCGCCATCTGCGTCGTAACCGATACCTGTGATGTAGTTTGAAAGGGCGTCAAGCCATACGTAAACTACATGCTTATCATCGAAATCTACGGGGATACCCCACTTAAATGACGATCTTGAAACGCAAAGATCCTGAAGGCCCGGAAGAAGGAAGTTGTTCATCATCTCATTCTTTCTGCTTACGGGACTGATAAAGTCAGGGTGAGTATTAATGTGCTCGATCAGGCGGTCCGCATACTTGCTCATCTTGAAGAAGTAGGCTTCTTCCTCCGCAAGAACTACGTCACGGCCGCAGTCAGGGCATTTGCCGTCTACCAGTTGTGATTCTGTCCAGAAGGACTCACAGGGAGTGCAGTACCAGCCCTTGTA
>CACYBJ010000091.1 GCA_902772565.1 uncultured Lachnospiraceae bacterium
ATCCTTGTAAAAACGGCAGAGTCTTTAATTAAATTATATACCGAACCTCCGATACCCAGGATAATAAATACATAGGCTGAACTCTTAACATCTTCAAACTTGGTTTTCTTGGATTCGTAGGTATTGGAAGACTTGCCGTAAACTATTTTTTCGTAAACTTCTTCCTCTGTTTTCGGAGGAGTTTCTCTGAAAATACCTGTACAGTCTTCTGCAGATGCCTCAGCTGCTTCATCGAATGCATTTGTAGCATTTTCGATGGCAGTATCTGCGTTTTCATTTTCAATAATATCATCTAAAGAATCCACAAGAGGCACTTTACATTCGTTACAAAAAGTAAATCCTTCGCGGAATTCATCTTTACAAACAGGACACCAGGGCATATCGATACTCCTTATAAATCTTGATAGCCTATGATACCATAATTCCTTTTTTTAATAAAGCAGATATGGTAAAATATAGGGCGTATCGGACTGAATAACTATTACGATAATTGATCGGAGTTTTTATTATACTATGAAAGAAACAAAGCTCGCTCTTTCTGACGAGATATTGATGCAAATAGAGAAGCCTGCCAGATACATCGGCGGCGAAGTAAACATGACAGTAAAGGATCCCGATAAAGTGAAGATTCGTTTCTGCATGTGCTTTCCGGATGTATACGAAGTAGGCATGAGCCACCTGGGAATCCAGATCATCTACGATGAACTGAATCTCAGGGATGATGTATACTGCGAAAGAGTCTATTCCCCATGGCCGGATCTTGATAAAATCATGCGTGATAAAAAGATTCCGCTTTTTGCTCTTGAATCCCAGCAGCCCGTTAGGGATTTTGATTTTCTGGGAATCACGCTTCAGTATGAAATGTGTTATACCAACGTGCTCCAGGTTCTGGATCTTTCGGGCATCCCCCTGCTTTCTTCGGAACGTAAAGAGGGAGATACACTGGTCATAGGCGGTGGCCCCTGTGTTTATAATCCGGAACCCATAGCCGATTTCTTTGACATGTTTTATATAGGCGAGGCCGAAACAAGGTATTATGAGCTGTTTGATCTTTATAACAGTATGAAGGATGCAGGCAGAAGCCGCGATGAATTTCTTCATGAAGCCGGCAAAATCCCGGGAATCTATGTTCCCAAGTTCTATGATGTAACCTATAACGAAGACGGAACTATAAATGAATTTGCGCCAAAGTATTCCGACCTGCCAAAAACCATCAGACGTGAAGTGGTAACAGACATGTCCAATACTTTCTATCCCGAAACACCCCTGCTTCCAAACATTCAGGTGGTTCAGGACAGAGTGGTTCTTGAAATCATGCGCGGATGTATCAGAGGCTGTCGTTTCTGTCAGGCCGGCTGGATTTACAGGCCAACAAGAGAAAGAAGTATTGAATTCTTAAAAGAAAAGGCCCGTAAGATGCTTGATTCCACCGGGCAGGACGAAATAACCTTAAGTTCCCTTTCTTCAAGCGATTATTCCCACATTCAGGAAATAGTCACCTGGCTTGTGGAAGAGTACGGAAAGAAGCATGTAAACGTTGCCCTTCCGTCTCTTCGTATCGACGCCTTTTCCCTGGATGTTATGAGTAAAGTTCAGGATATTTCAAAAAGTTCCCTTACTTTCGCTCCCGAAGGCGGAACCCAGAGAATGCGTGATGCAATAAACAAAGGTCTTACTAAGGAAAACATTATTAACGGTGCCACCATGGCATTCCGCGGCGGATGGAATAAGGTAAAACTGTATTTTATGCTTGGCCAGCCCACGGAAACGCTGGCAGATGCCGAAGGTATCGGCGAACTTGCCAATGATATAGCCGTTGCTTTCTATGAAATTCCCGTAGAGGAAAGACAGAAAAGAGTAAATATTACCGTAAGTACATCCTTCTTTGTACCGAAGCCCTTTACTCCTTTCCAGTGGTCCCCTATGGCAACCATTCCTGAGTATAATGAACACAGAACAGCTCTTTCGGAAAAGATTAAATCCGTTATTAACGCACGAAGCATAAGATACATGTGGCATGATTCCGAAACATCACAGCTGGAAGGCGTTCTGGCAAGAGGGGACCGTAAGATTTCCAAAGTTCTTCTTTCGGTATATAAGAAAGGTGCCATATTTGACGCCTGGAACGAATATTTTGATTATTCAAAGTGGGAAGAGGCATTTGCCGAAAACAATATAGATATGGATTTCTATCTTTACAGAGAAAGGACCAAAGATGAAATATTCCCCTGGGACTTCCTTGATGTAGGCGTTTCCAAGAAATTCCTTTGGCGTGAATGGGAAAGGGCTCAGGAGCCTGTGGTTACCCCTAACTGCCGTCAGAAATGCTCCGGCTGCGGATGCAAAGTATTCGGAGGAGGTGTCTGCTATGAGAGCCAGAATTAAATTTGCAAAGTATGATACCATGCGATTCATCGGTCATCTGGATGTCATGAGATACTTCCAGCGCATGATCCGTAGGTCCTCCCTTCCGGTTAAGTATTCCGAAGGATACCATCCTCATCAGCTGCTTTCATTTGCCCAGCCTTTGGGACTTGGAATAACCAGCGACGGAGAATATGTCGATACGGAATTTGAGACGGAACAGGATACGGAATTCATAAAAGACGAGCTGAATAAAGCGGCCACAAGAGGATATAGCATAATCGAAGTCACGAGACTTCATGACAGAGAAAACAACAGAAAACTTGTTACTTCCATGTCCCTTATAAACCGTTCCGTATATCTTTTGATCCTCAAGGATAAAGAAGGCATGGATTATGCCAAAGTTAAAGTTGGCCTTGATAAATCTTTCCTGGAATTTCTTAACAGGGAAAGCATTAAAATTATCAAGAAGACCAAGAAGTCCGAAAAAGAAATCGATCTTAAGGGTTACATCTACGAATTTCACGATTATTCGGAGACTGTCCCAAAACTTCTTTACTCACTTCCCGAAGCGAACATAGTTGTGAACCCGGAAAACGCATCGGTAAATTCGGCTCATGCGCCTGAATTTGACAATGGCATCAGATATATTGTGAGTCTGTCCGCCGGAAGTGAAATGAACATACCTCCGGAACGTTTTTTAACAAATGCATTAAACAACTATAATGAATCAGCAGATGAGGGAAACACGCTGATTTATGAAGATTTCAGAATTCACCGCATGGAACTTATGGGCGGGGAGTTAAATGAAAGCGAGCCATTATCATGTCTGACACAATAATTGTCTACAGAAAACACAATGCAGTAATCAGCGCCGCGCTGTCGGATTCTTCGTTAACTGCCATAAAAATCGACGATGCCGAGAATATTTACAGGTCCGGCAATGTTTTTGTGGGACATGTAACTAAAATCATCGGCCATTTAAACGCAGCCTATGTGGATATCGGCGCCGAAAAGCCCTGTTATATGGAACTTAAGGCAGATGCCAAATATCTTACTTCAAGCATACATCCCGACGGAGATATTCATGCGGGTGACGATCTGGTTGTTCAGATTGTAAAAGAGCCAATTAAAACAAAGCCTGCTTCAGTAAGCCCGGTAATAAGCATTACAAAAACTCATCTTGTTCTTTCTTATTCGCCTAAAGAAAAGAAAATAAGGTTTTCTTCAAAGATAAAGGACGGAGATTTAAAGAAAAAACTCACAGCGGCCTATAATGAAACTGTACCCGAGGATTACTCCGTGCTGTTCAGAACCGCTGTGACGGAAGAAGATTATGCAGCCATAAGAAAAGACTATGACAGTGCTCTAAATATGCTGGACAGCGTTGTAGCCTATGCTTCATCAAGAAAAAAAGGTTCCCTTATTATGGAAGCCGATCCCGGTTATCTTTCCTTTATCAGGGAAAACAGATCTGCGGATATCAAAAAGATCGTCACAGATTCAGCCGATCTTTATGTACGAATCACTGATTTTGCAAAAGATGAAGCGCCGGAACTGACAGATAAAATCATCTTTATGAATGAACCGGACTTACGTCTTGAAAATCTCTATGGCATGAACGGTCATTTTAAAGAACTTACAAACCACAGAATCTGGCTTAAAAGCGGGGCGCAGATCATTATCGAACCTACCGAAGCCCTGGTTTCCGTAGATATTAATACGGCAAAAGCCAGTGCGGAGCTAAAGAATTTCAAGGACGGATTCATGAAAATCAACCTTGAAGCCGCAGAAGAATTAAGAAAACAGCTGATTTTAAGGAATCTGTCCGGAATAATAATGGTGGACTTTATTAATGATAAGTATCATACAAGACCGGAACTGTTCGATAAAGTAAAAGAAATCTTTGCGAATGATAACAATGTTAAGGTAGAAGACATAACCAAACTGGGTCTCATCGAAATAACCAGAATGCGCAAAAATTCCACTACGGAAGAGCAGATAAAAAAGTTTTCTTTATTATAAGAAAAATCGTTGACAATAAACACTTGATAATGTAATATATCAGAGTATGCCGCATAACGAGGTCTAAGTGCGCAAGCCACCGTAGTTAGCGAGTAATGATAATAGGAGGTGCCCAGTATGTACGCAATTATTGCAACAGGCGGTAAGCAGTACAAGGTAGCTGAAGGCGATATCATTAATGTAGAGAAGCTTGGCGTAAACGAAGGTGATAAAGTTACTTTCGATCAGGTTCTTGCAGTTAATAACGGCGAACTTGTAGTAGGTACACCGGTTGTTTCGGGAGCAAAGGTTTCCGCAACTGTACTTGGCGATATCAAGGGAAGAAAAGTTATCGTTTACAAGTATAAGAGAAAATCCGGATATCACAAGAAGAACGGTCATCGTCAGCAGTACACACAGGTTAAGATTGATTCTATAACAGTCTAGTACACAGGTGACACATGATTACAATAACCATATTCAAAGAGGACGGTATTGTAAAAGGCTTTAAAGCACAGGGACATGCGGAATATGCCGAAGCCGGCGAAGATATAGTATGTGCTTCAGTTTCGGTTCTTTATATTAATACCATCAATTCATTAATACGCCTGACCACCGATTTTGCCGACATTGAAAGTGCCGACGACGATCAGAATGTTAAGGTTTATATTGAAAATCCTTCAAAGGAAGCCGAAGTCCTTCTTCAGTCCTTTGAGCTGGGAGTAAACTCTGTAGCCGAAGAATATGGTGATTTTCTAAAGGTTGTTTATCAGAATTAAATAGGAGGTAATGGTCATGTTAAAAATGAACCTTCAGTTATTTGCCCATAAAAAGGGTGTCGGTTCTACAAAGAACGGCCGTGATTCCGAGTCAAAGAGACTTGGAGCTAAAAAAGCTGACGGACAGTTTGTTGTTGCAGGCAACATTCTTTACAGACAGCGCGGAACAAAGATCAACCCGGGTGTAAACGTAGGACGCGGAGGTGACGATACACTTTTCGCTCTTAAGGATGGAGTATTAAGATTCCAGACCAAGGCAAACGGCAAGAAATATGCCAACGTTGTTCCTAAGGAAGATTAATTGAAATCAAAAGCCCTGATGAAAATCAGGGCTTTTTTATATCTTAAAAAAGATGTAAAATCAGTATAGTATTATTAATGACAGGAGTATTATATGTTCGCGGATACCGCAAAAATTTATATCAGATCCGGCAAAGGCGGAGACGGTCATGTCAGTTTCAGACGTGAACTTTTCGTAGCTGCAGGCGGTCCTAACGGCGGAGACGGCGGTAAGGGCGGCGACCTTATTTTTGAGGTCGATGAAGGCATGAATACTCTCAACGAGTATCATTATAAACACAAATTCTGTGCAGGTGACGGAGAAGAAGGCGGAAAGAACTGCTGTTCCGGAAAGAACGGTGAAGACCTTGTTGTAAAAGTACCTGCCGGAACGATTATCAAAGAAGCCGAATCGGGACGTATTGTTGCCGATATGTCAGGTGACAACAAACGTCAGGTGGTTCTTAAAGGCGGACGAGGCGGCAAAGGCAACATGCACTATGCCACACCTACCATGCAGGTTCCAATGTTTGCTCAGCCGGGACAGAAATGCATGGAACTTAATGTTATTCTGGAATTAAAAACCATTGCCGATGTAGGTCTTGTTGGTTTTCCGAACGTAGGTAAATCCACCTTCCTTTCGAGAGTAACCAACGCTAAACCCAAGATTGCCAATTATCATTTCACCACACTGTCTCCGAATCTCGGAGTGGTAGGTTTTGATGGCGGCAGTTTCGTAATTGCCGATATTCCCGGCCTTATCGAAGGTGCTTCGGAGGGTGCCGGCCTTGGTCTCAACTTCCTTAAGCACATAGAAAGAACCAGAGTAATCTGCCACATTGTGGATGCAGCAGGTTTTGAAGGAAGAGATGCGGCCGATGATATAAAAAAGATCAACAAAGAGCTATACAACTATAATCCGGAGCTTCTTAAAAAGCCTCAGGTAATCGCAGCCAATAAAATGGATCTTCTTACAAAAGAAGAGCAGGACATAGCCATTGATCTTCTTAAAGAAGGACTTGGTGACAGCATTTCACCTGATACGAAAATCATTCCTATTTCCGGTGTTTCCGGCCAGGGAATAGAAGAGTTGCTTTATGCAATCAATGATCTGTTAAAAACTCAGCCAAAAGAACTGATTACCTTTGAACAGGAATACTTCCCCGAAGATCATGTTGCCGAAGATTTACCTTTTACCGTTGAATATGACAGTGAAAGAGAAGAATATGTTGTAGAAGGACCGAGGATTGAAAAAATGCTTGGTTATACCAATCTTGAATCCGAAAAGGGCTTTGAATTCTTCCAGAATTTCCTGAAGAGAAACGGTATTTTGGACGAACTTGTAGAAAAAGGATGTAAGGACGGCGATACAGTCAGAATGTACGGCTGGTCCTTTGAATATTATAAATAAGAGGGCTATATGAACAGTAAACAAAGAGCCTATTTAAAAGGTCTTGCCATGAATCTATCAGCCACTTTCCAGATTGGAAAGGGCAGAATCACTCCTTCCTTTACAGAAGCTATCGATGAAGCACTTGAAGCCAACGAACTTATTAAAATTTCGGTGCTTAACAATTCTTTGGAGGATCCCAAGTCACTTGCGATAACTCTTTCCGAAAGAACCGGTGCAGAAATAGTACAGGTTATCGGCAAGAAAATCGTACTTTACAGACCTTCTAAAACCAAGAACAGGATTAAGATTTAATGGCAGATAAACTTATTAAAACCGCGCTCCTCGGCGGTTCCTTTAACCCTTTCCATAACGGTCATGCCGCTATGAGTCAGGTGATTCTTCGTGACAATCTGGCAGATGAAGTCTGGCTGCTTCCGGCAAAGAAGCCGCCGCA
>CACYBJ010000092.1 GCA_902772565.1 uncultured Lachnospiraceae bacterium
ACGGAATTCGCAATAGTTGTGAAATGCTTAATGAGACCCTTCTGTGTAGCCTTGTTATAGTATGGAGTTACAAGTAAGAGACCGTCGGCGCCGGCCTTTTCAGCCTCTACTGAAAGGTAAACTGCTGTTTCAGTGCAGTTAGAACCTGTTCCGGCAATAACCGGAACTCTTTTATTCACATGTTCTACGCAGTAACGGATGGTCTCAATGTGTTCCTCATGTGTTAATGTGGAAGCTTCACCTGTAGTTCCGCATACTACGATAGCATCTATTCCGTTTTCAATCTGGAAATCAATGAGTTTTCCGAAACTGTCATAATTAACGCTGCCATCAGCATTCATAGGTGTAACAATTGCTGAAGCAACACCGGTAAAAAGTGCCATAGTATTATCCTCCAGAATAGGTCCGGAAAACCGGACTTAATGTCCATAATTATTATGGATTAGCAGAAAATTTCTGCGTTAAAATATTTTAACATTACTGTATAACCGTGTCAATCACGGGCAGGGGTTAAATCAGTTTTTTCTGTTGGCTCTCTTACGCTCCAGAGAATCAAGAATTCTCTTTCTGATTCTTAAGTTCTGAGGAGTAACTTCAAGAAGTTCGTCATTGTCGATAAACTCAAGAGACTGCTCAAGGCTTAAGATTCTCGGAGGTACAAGACGAAGGGCTTCATCTGCCGCTGAAGAACGGGTATTTGTGAGCTGCTTCTTCTTGCAGACATTTACTTCAACGTCTTCAGCCTTGCCGTTCTGACCGATGACCATACCGGCATATACCTTCTCTCCCGGTCCGATAAAGAGTGAGCCTCTCTCCTGGGCATTAAACAGACCGTAGGTAATGGCTTCTCCGGATTCAAAGGCAATAAGGCTTCCCTGTTTTCTGTAGGCGATTTCGCCCTTGTAAGGAGCATATCCGTCAAACAATGTATTGATGATTCCCTCGCCCTTGGTGTCGGTCATGAATTCACTTCTGTATCCGATGAGACCGCGGGACGGAATCTTAAATGTAAGTCTTGTGGAAGATGCGCCGAACTGTGACATGGATACAAGTTCGCCCTTTCTCTGGGAAAGTTTATCAATTACGGCACCGGAGCAGGTTTCGGGAACATCGATAACCGCTTCTTCCATAGGTTCAAGGAGGTTGCCTGCTTCATCCTTCTGATAGATAACCTGAGCCTTGCTTACGGCAAATTCATAACCTTCACGTCTCATATTCTCAATGAGTACTGAAAGATGGAGTTCGCCTCGTCCGCTGACCTTAAACTCTTCAGTGGACTCTGTATCTTCGATTCTTAAAGATACATCGGTATTTAACTCTCTGTAAAGTCTGTCTCTTAAATGTCTTGAAGTAATAAACTTACCTTCCTGACCTGCAAGAGGACTGTCATTTACACGGAAATTCATGCTGATGGTCGGCTCGGAAATCTTCTGGAAAGGAATAGCCTCCGGAGCCTCCGGCGAACAAATGGTATCACCGATGTGAATGTCCGGAATACCGGATATTGCTACGATTGATCCAACTGTAGCCTCGTTTACCTCAACCTTTTTAAGGCCTTCATACTCGTAAAGCTTTGAAACCTTAACTTTCTTGATCTTATCCGGATCGTGGTGGTTAACGATAACAACATCCTGGTTAACCTTAATTGTTCCGTTATCAACCTTTCCGATACCGATACGGCCTACATACTCATTGTAGTCAATGGTGCTGATAAGAACCTGTGTTCCGCGGTTTTCATCACCTTCGGGTGCCGGAATGTGCTCAAGTATGGTTTCAAAAAGCGGTTCCATACTTGAAGGAGTGTCCGTAAGTTCCAGGATGGCAACGCCCTGCTTGGCAGATGCAAAGACAAAAGGTGAATCCAGAATGTCATCATCTGCATCAAGATCCATAAAGAGTTCAAGCACTTCGTCGATTACTTCGTTAGGTCTTGCTTCCGGTCTGTCAATCTTGTTAATGCATACAATAACCGGCAGATGCAGTTCCAGCGCCTTCTTAAGAACGAACTTGGTCTGTGGCATGGCTCCTTCAAAAGCATCTACCACGAGTACAACGCCGTTAACCATTTTAAGGACACGTTCTACTTCACCGCCGAAATCGGCATGTCCGGGAGTATCGATAATGTTGATCTTTACGCCTTTGTAGTTTACGGAAGTATTCTTACTGAGTATGGTGATTCCTCTCTCACGCTCGATGTCGTTGGAGTCCATTACTCTCTCTTCCACAACCTGATTGTCGCGGAATACACCGCTCTGCTTTAAAAGTTGATCCACAAGGGTTGTTTTACCATGGTCTACATGGGCAATAATAGCTATGTTTCTAATGTCTTCTCTCTTCATTGTTACATCCAATCGTCAGTTTATTCCCAATTCGTTATATAAAGCATTCTTAAGGAGTTTCATCTGACCTTCTCTGTTTCCGTTGGTGACATTTATGAAGTACATAAATGTAATTTTGTTAACCGGGTCTATGGAAACATAGGTTCCGCCCCAGCCGTCCCAGCCAAATTCCCCAAGGGCCGGTCCGTGTAGTTTTGCTTTCTCGGTATCCTCTAAGATTCTCATCAGGTTACCGTAATTATATCCTTCAAGAGATTCCCAGTTGGCTGTCTCCTGCTGCGAAGGAGTAAGCTGTGGACTTCTCATAAAGTGTGCCGTTTCTTTTGAAATGAGTCTTACAGGCTTTCCGCTTGGTGAAAACTCTGCCGGAAGTTCGCCGTCATTGGTAAGAAGAAGTGCAAACTTCGCATAATCGTCGGGAGTGGAAACAAGGCCTGCACCGCCGGATTCAAATGCCGGAACATACTTTCGGGACATGGTTCCGAGGAAAGGCTCATCCCAGACCGTAATCTCTCCTGTAAGATAATGTTTGTCATGCATAGTTACATAACGGTCAAGTTTATCTTCCGGAACAAAGAAGCCAGTGTCCTTCATACCCAAAGGTTCAAAGATATTTTCTTTTAAAAACGCGGAATATTTAACACCGGAAGCAACCTCAACCACAGCGCCCAAAACATCGGCGCATAAGGAGTAATTCCATTTTTCACCCGGCTGATACAGAAGCGGAAACTCGCCGCATCTGTTCATGAGTTCCACAGTGGGAACCATAGTCTCCGGATATTTTTCCTGTATTGGTCCGAAAAGTTTTTTATCAAGTATCTTTCCGGCCTCGGTAAAGTCGTTGGGATACTCAAGTCCGGCAGTCATGGAAAGACAGTCGGCAATGGTTATGGGGCGTCTTGCAGGCTCCGTGCCTCCGTCGGGAAGCAGAACAGTCATATTCTTAAATCCCGGCAGATAGTCTTCCACAAGATCCGTTGTCTTAAACAGGCCTTTTTCAAGACAAATCATAACAGCAAGGCTTGTAACAGGTTTTGTCATGGAAAACATCCTGAAAATGGCATTATCTGTCATGGGCTTTAGGTTAAAAGGACTGTCAAGACCGTAGGCACCTCTGGCTATTTCTTTGTTATCTTTATATACAAGAAGAACGGAACCGATGGCTCTGCCGTCATCTATTTCTTCCTGCATAATTTTATCAAGCCTGTCCTGAACTGACATAAAGCCTCCTATATACCTAAGTACTTCTCAACTTCCTTCTGCATATCTTCTGTTTCGCAAACAGTATTATGTCTTACGGGAGCGGTTCTGATTTCCTCAATTGCAGGAGGAATCTTGACGCCGCTTACTTCACAAAGCTTATCTACCTGTTCTTCATCGGAAAGACTGTCGAAGGATGGATCGATGGATCCGAGTACGGCTCTGGCAAACTTATAAGGGCTTGCTGTAGAAGCGATAACGGTTACCGTTTCATCTCCGCTTTCCTTTCTGTAATCGCTGTATACTTTGGCAGCTACAGCTGTATGAGTATCAATTACATAACCGGTCTTATCGTAAAGATACTTAATGATTTCGGAAGTAGCATCTTCATCTGCATATCCGCTAACGAAGCCCGCAAGCTTATCTGCCATTTCGGATGTAATTGTATACTTTCCGTTTTCAGAAAGTTCTTTCATAAGAGAAGCTGTCACATTGGAATTCTCGCCGCAGATCTTATAAATGAGTCTTTCAAGATTGCTGGAGATAAGAATATCCATGGATGGTGACTTGGTTACAACAAATTCTCTGTTCTTATCATAGGTTCCGGTAGTAAAGAAATCGAAAAGCACCTTGTTCTTATTGCTTGCGCAGATAAGCTTGTCGATAGGTGTACCGATCTGCTTTGCATAAAATGCTGCAAGAATATTACCGAAATTTCCTGTAGGAACTACAACATTGATTTTTTCATTTTCTTTGATTTTGCCGTCCTTAAGCAGTTTGGCATATGCATAAACATAGTAGCAAACCTGAGGAATGAGACGGCCGATGTTAATAGAATTGGCAGATGAGAACACATAGCCCGCATCCTTCATTTTTACTGCAAGTTCCTTGTTGTTAAACATTGCCTTAACACCGCTCTGGGCAGCATCAAAGTTACCTTCGATACCGATTACATGAGTGTTTGCACCCTTCTGGGTTACCATCTGCTTTTCCTGAACAGGGCTGACGCCGTGCTTAGGATAGAAAACGATGATCTTTGTATGAGGAACATCTGCAAATCCTGCCATGGCAGCCTTACCGGTATCTCCCGATGTGGCTGTAAGGATTACAATATCTTCCTTAAGTTCGTTTTTCTTTGCAGCCGTTGTCATAAGATGAGGAAGTATGGAAAGAGCCATATCCTTAAATGCAATGGTTGCTCCATGGAAAAGTTCAAGATAGTATGCTCCGTCGGCTTCCTTAACAGGAACGATTTCGGAAGAATCGAACTTGCTGTCGTAGGCAGATTCGATACAGTTCTTGAGTTCATCATCTGTAAAGTCGGTTAAAAACAGTTTCATTACCTCAAGGGCAATTTCTTTATAATTAAGTTCTCCGAGCTCGTCAAAAGTCTTTACGAGTTTAGGCATTTTAACAGGCACAAAAAGACCGCCGTCATCTGCAAGACCCTTAAGTATGGCCTGGGATGCGGTGATTTCCGGAGAAGAATTTCTGGTGCTGTGGTATAGAATATTCATTATTATTTCCACCTTAATTTCAAATTTTACCTTGGGATTATAACATAAGTAGTTACTCTGTACAAGAAAAAGCTCCTTTTACCTTGCGATAAAAGGAGCTTAAAGAACATTTAAGTTTTAAATGTAGGAGTTGCTCTATGCTGCAGTGGCTACAATGCCAAAACATTCAACAATTAAAAATGTAAGTAAAGATGAAGAAGTAATCAGAAAAAGTTTCTGTTTGGTTTTAATAGAAAGATTATTAAAACCTGTTTTAATGCTTTCTAACATGGTTAAATCTCCTTTTCTGTAACAAAATGTAACATATTATAAGGAGTATGTCAAGCATTTTATAAAAATTTGTAACAATTTGTAACAATTAGGAGTAATACTGTAAGCCGGGTTCTGTACGGATTTACCGTGATGATCATCTTTCTTGACCGTTTGTTACCAAACGGCTCCTCTGCAGACATTACATCTGCAGAACGCAACCTACCCGAAAACACGACGGGCCGCCGTATCGTTTTCTGTTGGTTTTGCTTTGGGTGGGGTTTACACTGCCATTTACGTTACCGTAAATGCGGTGGTCTCTTACACCGCCGTTTCACCCTTACCTGCAAATGCAGGCGGTTTGCTTTCTGTTGCACTTTCCCGGGAGTCGCCTCCGCCGGACGTTATCCGGCACCCTGCCCTGTAAAGCCCGGACTTTCCTCACCTTGCGGCGCGATCATCCGTATTACTCCATATTTATTAAACGTTAAAATAGCTTCCGCCGATAAACTCTCTGATTATTGAGTGTTTTGGTATATCTTCCGGATGTATTGTAAGGAAATAGCTTAAGAATTTCAATAATGAATTGGCTTTTTCATACTCCGGAGCATCTTCCTTAATACTGAACAGCAAAGGTTCTGCGTACTGCTTGATTACCGCCAGTTCGTAAAGGAGGGCGGAATTGAACATAACATCGGCAGATTCCTGATACGGGAAGATGTTGTTTCTCTCTCCTCTTCTTACGGAAGGCCATCTTCTGATGGTTTCCGTGGGATCTATGTTTCTGGTTCTGGCATCTCTTATCATTCGGCGAAGCAGACGGCTTTCTGTTGTTGAAATCCTGTTATGTTCGTCGATATTAATCTGAGTAAGAGCGCTTATGTAAATCTTAAACTTTGAAGACTGAGGAAGGGAATAGCTGAGCTTGTCATTGATTCCGTGAATTCCTTCAATTACAAGGATATCGTCTTTTCCGAGAGTAAGCATGTCGCCCTTAAACTCTCTGTGACCTGTCTTAAAGTTAAAGGTAGGCATTTCAACGGTTTCACCGTTAAGAAGCCTGGTCATGGTTTCATTAAAGAATTTAAGGTCAACCGCCTCAAGACATTCAAAGTCATATTCGCCGTTTTCATCCTTAGGTGTATCCACTCTTTCAACATAGAAATCATCAAGAGCAATGGGATGAGGCTTAAAGCCTTCAATTGTAAGATGAATACTGAGTCTGTGTGAAAATGTGGTCTTTCCGGAAGAAGAAGGTCCGGCAATCATTACAAACTTAACTCCGCCGCGTCTCTTTATGGCATCTGCAATTTCTCCCAGTCTCTTTTCATGGAAGGTTTCGGCAGCAAGTACCAGATCCGAGGGGTTATGATTGCATATGTATTCATTCAAATCACCGACAGTTGCAATACCGAAGTCCGCAGCCCAGTTGCTGGATTTTGAAATAGTCTTAAAGAAATTGGTACGTTCTCCGGGCTCGCCCAGTTCATCCGGGTTTTCAAGAGACGGATATACAAGGAGGATTCCGTCATGGTAGGGTCTTACGTCAAATACTTTAAGACTTCCGGTGGAATAAGGCATGTAACCGTAGAAATAATCACAGAAATTGTCGAGGAAATACACGTTGGTATTGGATTCCATTCTGAATTTAAGAAGTTTGGCCTTATCCTTCATGCCGACTTTTTCAAAGATATTAATGGCTTCGGCTGTGGTCAGAGTCTTCTTCTGGAACCTGAAATCATTTGATATGTAGTTCCTCATGTGCTGCTTAATGTCCTCAAGCAGTTTCTCTGTTACATCAAAGCCTTTAACAGTACAAAACACTGTTCTTCCGATACCGTAATCAAGAGAAGCCTTTTTAATATCCTTATGAGGAACACAGCTGTATAAAGCCTTTAAGAATACCAGCTGAATACCTCGCTCGTAGGCTCTCATGCCGGCTTCGTCAGTATAGGTTACGGTTTCAACAGCGTCACCGTCGGATACACGATGAGTAAGTTCTCTTAAAATACCGTTAACACGACACAAAATAACACTTTCCGGATTGTCGCATACTCTTTGCACCAAGGAATAAACGGATTCGTTTTCCTTTGCTGAGCAATCTGCACCCTGAAGTTTTACAATAATTTCCTTTTCCATTATAAATCCCCCAAAGATTTATTCGTAATACTTAAGCGCGGCAAGAACTGCCTCTCTTTCCGAATTTACCGGCTCATTAAACAATTTTCTGCCATCAAGACGCATGGCAGCGATGATTTCGTCACATCTGCCAAGTCTTTCATATAAATGGATTTTCAGAACCGGATTTTTAGACTCAAGAAGATACTTTCCGTACTTGAATTCCGTTTCCGAGGCGGATGCATAGACCTCATCCTTACCGGGAACGGCACGGATTGCTGTGTAGAACTTGCCTTCATCCACAGTGCAGTCTTCCGCATCGATTCGAAAACCCAGTTCCAGAAGTTTCTTCCTTACCAGGTCCACATCGGACTGGGGCTGAAGTACCACGGCAGATGCCGAAAGAAACACTTCTTTTCCGACTTCCAGAATACGGCAGATCAAAACGCCGCCCATACCGTTTGCGGAAATCACATCACAATCACCGGGCTTTAAGGCATCTGCCCCGTCGGAAAGCTTAATGGTGATTTTATCGGAAAGTCCTGCGGCTTTTATGTTTTCTTCCGCAATTTTTAAAGGGCCTTCTCTTAAATCCATGGCATATGCCGACGAAGCCTGACCGGATTCCACCATGAAAATAGGGAGATATGCATGGTCACAGCCGATATCCGCAAGGACCCCGCATTTGCCGCAGAGCCCTGCAATCATTTCGAGTCTTTTAGATAATTTATTCATTAGTCTTCAAGATAATCCTTAAGTCTTCTGCTTCGGCTAGGCTGACGGAGCTTTCTGAGAGCCTTGGCTTCAATCTGTCTGATACGCTCACGAGTTACGTTGAACTCTTTACCTACTTCTTCAAGAGTTCTTGTTCTTCCGTCATTAAGACCGAATCTGAGTTCAAGAACCTTTCTTTCCCTGTCGGAAAGTGTACTTAAAGCTTCGGCAATCTGCTGCTTTAAAGCTTCCTGAGTGGCAACATCTTCCGGTACAGGCATATGATCGTCCTGAACGAAATCGCCAAGATGTGAATCATCCTCTTCACCTACAGGGGTTTCAAGGGATACAGGCTCCTGGGAAATCTTCTGGATTTCATTTACTCTTTCTACGGAAATATCCATGTATTCAGCGATTTCATCAGGGGATGGCTCACGTCCGAGGGACTGTACCAGTTCTCTCTTGGCTCTTACAAGCTTGTTGATGTTTTCAACCATGTGTACAGGAACACGGATGGTTCTGGCCTGATCGGCAATTGCTCTTGTAATAGCCTGTCTGATCCACCATGTGGCATAAGTCGAGAACTTGAATCCCTTTTCGTAATCGAATTTCTCGGCAGCCTTGATAAGACCCAGGTTACCTTCCTGAATAAGATCCAGGAACTGCATTCCGCGGCCTACATAACGCTTTGCAATACTTACAACAAGACGGAGGTTGGCCATTTCAAGTCTCTTCTTAGCCTCGAGATCGCCGTCCTGAATTCTCTTTGCAAGTTCAACTTCCTCTTCGGCAGTAAGAAGCGGCACCTTACCGATGTCCTTAAGATACATTCTTACGGGATCGTCAACGCCTAC
>CACYBJ010000093.1 GCA_902772565.1 uncultured Lachnospiraceae bacterium
ATGTCATCACTAACCCGAGAACTCCGTATCCGTGGATAAACTATCTCGGCTCACAGGCGTTCTTCTCTCTCATCTCTAACACAGCAGGCGGCTACAGCTTCTATAAAGATGCCAGACTCAGAAGAATCACACGTTATCGCTACAACAATGTCCCAATCGATATGGGCGGTCGTTATTTCTATATTAACGACAATGGTACAGTTTGGAATCCGGGCTGGTCACCTGTTAAGACAGAACTTGATTCCTATGAATGCCGTCACGGTATGGGTTACACCATCATCAACGGTAAGAAAAACGACTTAAGAGCAGAAGTTACTTTCTTCGTACCTCAGAATTACGACGGAGAAGTTCAGCAGGTTGTTCTTACAAACGAAGGCTCATCCGAGAAGACATTCTCATTCTTCTCATTCCAGGAGTGGTGTCTTTGGGATGCTCAGGACGACTGCACGAACTTCCAGAGAAACTATTCTACAGGACGTGTTGAAGTAGCCGGTTCTACAATCTACCATAAAACAGAGTACAGAGACCGCCGCGATCATTTCGCATTCTACACTGTAAATGACGAAATCGACGGTTATGATACAGACCGCGATTCATTCATCGGCCTTTACAACGGATTCCACAATCCTCAGGCTGTACTTGACGGCAAGGCTACCGATTCATTTGCAGACGGTTGGTCACCGATTGCTTCACACTACAAGAAGATCACACTTAAGCCGGGCGAAACAAAGACTCTTGTTTTCGTACTTGGTTATGTTGAAATGCCTGTGGCTGAGAAGTTCGAAGCAGACGGCAAGACAATCAACAAGACAAAAGCTCTTGCAATGATTGAAAAATATAACACACCTGAGAAGGTTGCTGCAGGCCTTGCAGAACTTCGTGCTGCATGGGACGGACTTCTCGGTATCTTAAATGTTTCCACACCTGATGACAAGGTAGACAGAATGGTTAACATCTGGAACCAGTATCAGTGCATGGTAACATTCAACCTTTCACGTTCCGCATCCTACTTCGAGTCAGGAATCGGCCGTGGCATGGGCTTCAGAGATTCAAACCAGGATATCCTCGGTTTCGTTCATCAGATTCCGGACCGTGCAAGAGAAAGACTTATCGACCTTGCTGCTACTCAGCTTGAAGACGGCGGATGCTATCATCAGTATCAGCCTCTTACAAAGAAGGGTAACTCCGATATCGGTGGTGACTTCTCAGACGATCCGCTTTGGATGATCCTTTCCGTATCTGCCTATATCAAGGAGACTGGCGACTGGTCAATCCTTGATGAGATGGTACCTTTCGATAACGACGAGTCAAAGGCTAAGCCGATGCTTGAGCATCTTAAGGTATCCTTCTACCGCGTACTTAACAACGTAGGTCCTCACGGACTTCCTCTTGCAATGAGAGCTGACTGGAACGATTGTATCAACCTTTCCTGCTTCTCCGATACACCGGGTGAAAGCTTCCAGACCTACACCAATCCTAAGTTCGCTGCAGAAGGCGGTTATTCAAAGATTGCAGAGTCTGTAATGGTTGCAGCACTCTTCACATATGTTGGACCTAACTATGTAAGCATTCTTAAGCACAAAGGTCTTGATGCCGATGCTGAAAAGGCACAGGCAGAAATCGACAAGATGAAGAAGAATGTTATGGATTCCGCATTCGACGGCGACTGGTTCATTCGTGCTTACGATGCCAACGGCGAGAAGATGGGCTCCAAGGAAAACGAAGAAGGCAAGATCTTCATCGAGCCACAGGGCTTCGCAGTTATGTCTGAAATCGGTAAGGATGAAGGTGCCGACATCAAGACACTTAATGCAATCGATAAGTACCTTAATACAGACTTCGGTCTTGTACTTAATAACCCTGCATTCACAAAGTACTATGTACAGTACGGTGAAATCTCCACATATCCGGGCGGATACAAAGAGAACGCAGGTATCTTCACACATAACAATGCATGGATCATCTGTGCAGAGGCCTATGCGGGAAGAGGCGATAAGGCATTCGAGTACTATTCAAAGATTGCTCCTGCTTTCACAGAAGAAACATCAGACATCCATAAGACAGAGCCTTATGTATACGGTCAGATGATCGGTGGTAAGGATGCAGGTTCCGATATCGGAAGACCGGGCAACCACTTCGGTCAGGGCAAGAACTCATGGCTCACAGGAACAGCTGCATGGAACATGGTAGCTATTTCACAGTATATCCTCGGTATACAGGCAGACTTCGACGGTCTTAAGGTTAATCCTTCAATCCCAAGTGCTTGGGACGGATTCACTGCATCACGTACATTCCGTGGCGCAACCTACAAGATCAACATTAAGAACCCGAACCACGTATGCGCAGGCGTTAAGTCAATGACAGTTGACGGCCAGGCAGTAGAAGGAAATGTAATTCCTGTACTTGGCGCAGGCGAACATCAGGTAGAAGTTGTACTTGGATAGAAATCGGTAATCCCCTGCTGTTTATAAGCAGGGGATTATTTTATTAGGTGAGATTACGAGAAGGAAATAAAGGATAAGTATTATGAAACGAAATGGCAGAACAGTAATTGTTATAATGGTAGTGGGAGCATTATTAATACTTATATTGGGAATACTTGTCCTTGTATATAAGAATAGCAGAGGAAAAGGACTTGAAGAAGTACATAGATTTAGAATAGACTATCAGGTGGAAAAAATAGAAATTGGACATCTTGAAGATTCCGTAGACTACCCATATGTTACTGTAGAGGATGAAAATACAATTAATACAATAATAAACAAGATTAACGAAATGAATTTAGCGATGACAATACAGGAAACAAGAATAGGAAGCGATATTGTATTGAGAGTATATCCTAAAGACTCAGCCTCGGCTTCTTCTATAGCAATTTATCCCGATTATATTCAGTATGACGAGAAGGGTATGACATATGGAACGGATCATACAAATGATAAGCAGAGTCTCGAAGCATTTTGTAATTATTTAAAGGACATATATAATAAAAGAATTGCTTGATGTTCAGAGGGTGTCTCATTTATTGATTATAATCACACTCTTACAAATTTAGTTAAATAGGTTTCTTTTGCAAAGGCGGTGAGACGGAAGTTCTTCTCCGCCTTTTTTGCTTTCGCTTCGTCTGAGAAAAGGCCGAAAACGGAACTGCCCGAGCCGCTCATGAGAGAGCCCACAGCTCCCATGGAACGCATGGTGGTCTTCATGGCTGCTATCATGGGGATTTCCGGGATGGCAACGGTTTCAAGCACGTTGCCCATGTTTTCGCACAGGTCTCTTAAGTCATTGCGAACTATGGCATCGATTACCGCTTCGGTGTCCGGATGCTTCAGGTTTTCCATTTTAAGGTTGTCGTAGACGTATTTGGTGGAAAGTCCGTTGTCCGGCTTCGCGATTAAAACATAGCAGTCGGGAGCCGGAGGAAGAGTAGTGAGTATCTCGCCGATTCCCTCTGAAAGCATGGTGCCGCCCATGATGCAGAAAGGTACATCTGCACCGATTTTTTCGCCAATTGAGCAAAGTTCTTTCTGAGAAAAGCCTGCTTCAAAAAGGGAATTAAGACCTCTTAAGGTTGCGGCCGCATCCGTACTTCCGCCTGCAAGTCCTGCGGAAAGAGGAATATTTTTCTGTATGAGAATACCGACGCCGGAACAGTTTTCATTCGGCTTAAACAGTATTTTTTCTTTTTTCTTGCATTCGGAAAAGAACAGCTTTGCTGCTTTATAGATGAGGTTATCTTCTCCAAAGGAAAGACCTGACACGTTAATATAGTTGTCGCCGTCAGGGTCTCCCGGAAGCGCTTCGATTTCTATTTTAAGATTTTCGGGATCGGTTGTTGGCGTGTCGGAGAAATTCTTCCTGAGTATTAATTCGTCGCAGATTCCCACGGTCTGCATTATCATTGAAACATCATGATAACCGTTGGGTCTGACGCCGGTAACGTCAAGACTGAGATTTATCTTGGCAAATGCTTTGACTTTTACTTCAATCATTGAAAAATCCCCCGAAATTCCAAAATCCTATAATAAAAAAGATATACGATCTGCCCCCGATTTTCAATCGGGGGAGGCCGTCGTAACACGTCATGATTCCGAAGGAATCGTGACAGAGTTTCGAAGAAACTCGTCTTTGAGACATCAAAGGAATCCCGTAGGGATTCCTACATTATTAACAGTATACCATAAAAGCACATCAATTGTTTAGTTTTGTTAAATATTTACATAAAAGGTGAAAGAGAGTATAATTATCGCGTTGTTTACTGATGTTTGAAAGATTGATTTCAAACCCGCGGATGATGCTGCAGGCGTGTCATTACCCGGAAGATATGCCTGTAACATGGTACGAATTATGAAAAAAATAGCTGTAATTTTCGGAGGAATGTCCTCCGAACACAATATATCCTGTATTTCCGCATCTACCATTATTAAGAACATAGATGCAAATGAATACGAAACCGTGCTTATCGGTATCACCAAGAAAGGCAAATGGCTTTTGGTAGACAGTCTTGAAAGCATTCAGGACGGAAGCTGGAGATATTCCGAAACCGGTGCCATCATAAGCCCGGATGCTGCCGACCATGGTATTATTATCACTTCAGGTGACACTATCAGAAAAGAAAAAATCGATGTTATCTTTCCGGTACTTCACGGACTTTGGGGTGAAGACGGTACTATCCAGGGTCTTTTTGAGTTGTCAGGTATTCCATATGTAGGTTGCGGCGTTCTTGCCAGTGCCTGCTCAATGGATAAATTCTATACAAAGATAATTGTCTCTAACCTTGGAATCAGACAGGCTAAATTTGAGCCGGTTCTCAAGAAGGATCTTAACGATATGGAAGGAACAATTGCCAGAATCGAGGCAAGCATTCCTTATCCGGTATTTGTTAAGCCGTCAAACGAAGGATCTTCCTGCGGTATTTCAAAGGCTCATGACAGAAAGGAACTTGAGGATGCTCTTGTTCTTGCCGCAAAGCATGACAGAAAGATACTTGTTGAGGAAACCATTAACGGCCGCGAGCTTGAATGCGCCGTTTTGGGCGGCAGAGCCTCCGGCGTCGGTGAAGTAGTGGCGGCAGATGAATTCTACAGTTATGATGCCAAGTACAATAATTCCGAGTCCAAGACGGTAATAGGACCGGAACTGCCGGCAGGAAAGACAGAAGAAATCAGAAAGGACGCTGAAAAGATTTTCGAAGCCATGGATGCCTTCGGTCTTGCCAGAGTTGATTTCTTCCTTGAAAATGACACCAATGAAGTGGTGTTTAACGAGATTAATACACTTCCCGGATTTACCAACATAAGCATGTTCCCTATGCTCTTTAAGGCTGTGGGACTTGAAATCAGAGAGCAGGTTAAAGAACTTATAGAAATGGCAGAACACAGAAATGAATAATCTTCCAATAGGCGTTTTTGATTCCGGTGTAGGCGGTCTTACCGTTGCCAAGGAAATCATGAATGAACTACCGAATGAAAACATAATCTATTTCGGTGATACTGCCAGGGTACCCTACGGCGACAAGTCCCGTGAAACGGTTACTTCCTATTCCAGACAGATAGTGGAATTTCTCATGGGCAAGGAAGTTAAGTGCATAGTTGTTGCCTGCAACACCGCATCGGCATATGCCCTGGAAACCGTAAGACACGAAGTTGATATTCCCATGATCGGTGTGGTTAAGCCGGGAGCGAGAACGGCGGCATCTGCCACGAGAAACGGACGTATAGGCGTTATCGGTACCGAGGCAACCGTACGAAGCCACCTTTACAACGACTACCTTAAAAAACTGAGCCCCAATGTTTCCGTGTTCGGTAAGGCATGTCCCCTTCTTTGTCCTCTTGTGGAAGAAGGCTGGATAGACGATCCGGTTACCGAAGAAATACTCAGACGTTATCTCAAGGAATTGATCGAGAAGGACATCGACACACTGGTGCTTGGATGTACTCATTATCCGATCCTTAAGAATGCGGTGGCGAAGGTTACGGGGGAAAATATCCGACTGGTTAATCCCGCCCTTGAAACTGCAAGAGAGCTCAAGAAGCTCCTTGAAGAAAAGGATCTTCTTTCATCGGGCACGGCTCCCGTAAAGCACTGCTTTTATGTGAGCGATGGCGCCGATAAGTTCAGAGATTTTGCAAATTCCATACTTCCATGCGAAATCATAGAAACAAAAGATGTAAATATAAAGAAGTTTTAAAGGAGAGAGTAAATGCTCTGGACAATACTGATAATACTGGCCTTTATCATATTTTTTACGGTAGGGCTCATACCTATGATCATACTTCTTATCGTAAGGTTGTTTGATAAGAATCTGGCCGCACGTATCGGCCAGCCCATAGTATGTAAATTCGGCTGGAACCTGGTTCTTGGAATGGCCGGATGCAGAAAAGATGTAAAGGGTCTGGAAAACATACCCGAAGGTCCCTGCCTTTTTGTTGGCAATCACAGAAGTTTCTTTGATATCCCGCTTTCATATTCAGTGATTCCGGCAGGTCATCTCACCGCATATGTTTCCAAAAAGGAAGTGGGTAAAGTTCCTTTTCTCAACTGTTGGATGGTGATACTCAACTGCATTTTCCTGGACCGTTCCAATCCAAAAGCAGGTCTTAAGGGAATCAAGCAGGCAATCGCCGAGATTGAAGCGGGAAGATCCGTAATGATACTTCCGGAAGGAACCAGAAACAAAGGCGAAGGAGTTTCGGAATTTCACGGCGGCAGCTTTAAGATAGCTGAAAGAACAGGATGCCCGGTAGTTCCGGTGGCCATGGCCTATACGGACGATGTGTTCGAAAAGCATATGCCGATAATCAAACCCCAGAGGATGAAAATAATATTCGGAAAGCCTATTGAGACAAAAGGTCTTTCAAGGGATGAGCTGAGAAACATCCCCGGACAGGCTCATGAAGAGGTCCTCAAAATGTATGAGGG
>CACYBJ010000094.1 GCA_902772565.1 uncultured Lachnospiraceae bacterium
ACCTATGTATTTAAAAAGCCTGAGGAGATCATGAGCAACATTTCCCTTGTGACGGCCCACATCAAGAAGCATTCCAAAAACGGCCTTCAGACCCTCAGTTTCTATGTGACCGACCAGGGCAAGAACTTCTATATTGACGATGAAAAGAATGTCTGGAGAGTATCCAACAACATCGATTCCATTTCCTATGACTCCTGCGACGAGCTGGCAGTTATGGAAGAACTTGGTGCAGCTTTCGGTGATTTCCAGAATATTCTTTCCGATTTCGATGCTTCAAAACTTTATGAAACCATTCCGGATTTCCATAATACCAAGAAGAGAATCGAAACACTTCTTACAGACATTGAGAACGATGAGTTCGGCCGCGTAAAGGAAGTAACCGAAGAAATCGAATTCGTAAAAGAACATGCCGCTCTTGCAAGCGAACTTGAAGAGATGAAAGAAAGAGGAGAACTTCCTCTTCGTGTTACTCACAACGATACAAAGATCAACAATGTTCTTTTCGATAAGGTAACTCATATGCCTATTGCGGTTATCGATCTTGATACCGTAATGCCGGGTCTTGCAATGCACGATTTCGGCGACGCCGTAAGATATGCCTGCAACACCGCTGCCGAGGACGAGCCGGACCTTGACCAGGTTTCTCTTAACCTTACAAGTTTCCAGGCATTTGCCCAGGGATTCATCGGCAAAACCGCCGGGTCTCTTACCGAAAAGGAAGTTGAAACCATGGTACTCGGCGCAATTACGATTACCATTGAGCTTGGTGTAAGATTCCTTGATGATTACATCACGGGAGACAAGTACTTCAAGACTCTTTATGATAAGCATAACCTTGTAAGAACCAGATGTCAGTTCGAACTTGCAAAGGATATGCTCAGAAAACGTGAAGCTATGGAATATCTTGTTAAAGATATCGCTTCTCAGATTTAATTTAACGGAGATTAGTTATGTGTGGAATTGTAGGATACGTAGGTGAGGAGCAGGCAGCTCCGATTCTGCTTGACGGTCTTTCAAAACTTGAATACAGAGGATATGATTCGGCAGGTATTGCCGTAGAGGACAGCTCGAATGGCGAGGTAAACATTGAGGTTATCAAGTCCAAGGGTAAACTTGCCAATCTTAAGCAGATGACAGATGACGGTAATTCCGTAAAAGGTACCATCGGTATCGGTCATACAAGATGGGCAACCCACGGTGAGCCTTCAGCATCCAATGCCCATCCTCACAGCAGTATGGACGGCTCCATTGCCCTTGTTCATAACGGTATTATCGAAAACTTTAAGTCCATTAAGGACAAGCTCATTAAGAAGGGTTACGAGTTCCAGTCCGCCACCGACACTGAAGTAGTAGCCAACCTTCTTCAGTATTATTACAGCGGCGATCCTCTTGATACCATTATCAAGGTTATTCACAGAACCACCGGTTCATATGCCTTCGGTATTCTTTTTAAGGATCATCCGGGTGAGGTATATGCCGTACGTAAGGACAGTCCTTTGGTTCTCGGCCATTCCGAAAACGGAAATTATATTGCCAGCGACGTTCCGGCAATCCTTAAGCATACCCGCGACGTTTACTATGTTGACAACATGGTAATTGCTAAGCTTACCAAGGATGGCATCAATTTCTTCAACGTAGATAAGGAGCCTGTAGAGGTGCCTCTTAACCATGTTGAATGGGACATTGCCGGTGCCGAAAAGGGTGGATACGAGCATTTCATGCTCAAGGAAATCTATGAGCAGCCTACAGCCGTTTCCGAAACACTCATGTCACACATTGTTGACGGCCAGATTGTTATTCCGGAAATCCAGATGAGCGACGAGGAACTTAAGAACATCAGCCGTATTTATATTATTGCTTGCGGTTCAGCATACCATGCAGGACTCGTCGGTAAATACGTGATCGAAGGCATGGCAGGTATTCCTGTTGAATGCGAAGTCGCTTCTGAGTTCCGTTACAGAAATCCTATACTTCAGGATAATTCCCTTGTAATCGTTGTTTCCCAGTCAGGTGAAACAGCCGATACAAAGGTTGTTGTAAACATGGCCAAGGAGTCCGGCCACAACGTACTTGCTATCGTTAACGTTGTCGGTTCCTCCATCGCCCGTGAAGCAGGCAATGTATTCTATACATCTGCCGGCCCTGAAATCAGCGTTGCCACAACCAAGGCCTACTCCGCACAGCTCATTGCTCTTTATCTTATCGCCATTAAGCTTGGCGAAGTAAGAGGCAGAGTCGACGAGGAGAAGAGAGGCTATTATATTAACGAATTAAAGAAACTTCCCGACAAGATTAAAGTTGTTTTGGCAGATAACAGCCGCATGCAGTGGCTTGCCAGCAAGTTCTTTGCAGCAACCGACGTATTCTTCATCGGCCGCGGTATCGACTACGCCGTTGCTCTTGAGGGCGCTCTTAAACTTAAAGAGATTTCCTACATTCACGCCGAGGCATATGCCGCAGGTGAATTAAAGCACGGACCTATCGCTCTTATCGAAGACAATACCCTTGTTGTCAGTCTTGCAACTCAGGCCGAACTGTACGATAAGGTGGTTTCAAATATTACGGAAGTAAGATCCCGTGGAGCCTATGCCTGCGGTATCTCAACCTACGGACAGTACAGCATGGAAGCATCTTCCGACTATGCGGTTTATGTTCCGAAGACCGATCCATATTTTATGGCATCCCTTTCCGTAATTCCGCTTCAGCTTCTTAGTTACTATGCATCCGTAGCCAAGGGCTTTGATGTAGACAAACCGCGTAACCTTGCCAAGAGCGTTACGGTAGAATAGGTGATTAAATGAATAAAACAGCACTTGTTATTATGGCTGCCGGACTGGGAAGCCGTTTCGGTAACGGTATCAAGCAGCTTGAGCATGTGGGACCCGACGGCGAAATCTTAATGGACTATTCCATCTATGATGCCCTCTCCGCAGGCTTTGATAAAATAATAATCATTATCCGTCGCGATATTGAAGACGAATTCAAGAAGATGATAGGTGACAGAATTGCCAAGAAGGCAGATGTTACCTACGTTTATCAGGATATTGACGATCTTCCGGAAGGCTTCTCAAAGCCAGAAGGCAGAACCAAACCCTGGGGAACCTGTCATGCGGTTCTTGCAGCAAGAGACGTTATCGACTGTCCTTTCTGCGTAATAAATGCCGACGATTTCTACGGCCGCGGTGCATTTGCCGTTATGCATGACGCTTTGGTTGCCGAGACACCTGTAAACGAGTATTTCCTTGCAGGTTACATCCTGGGAAACACCCTCAGCGAAAACGGAACGGTTACAAGAGGCATATGCCTGTCAAACCACAAGCAGTACCTTATCGGAGTGCACGAAAGTTACAAACTTAAGCGCTGCACCGAAGGCCGCAACATGGTTGACGGATTTAACAGACAGGGCAGCCCGATTAAGGTAAATGTAAATGCCACCGTTTCCATGAACATGTGGGGACTTAAGCCTGAGTTTATAGACAAACTTAAGCACGGCTTTGATATTTTCCTTGCTGATAAGGATGCGGACCCGTTAACCAAAGAATTCCTTCTTCCGATTTACATTGACAAACTTGTAAAAGAAGGGGAAGTAAAAGTTAAGATTCTTGATGTTAACGAAAAGTGGTTCGGTCTTACCTATGCCGAAGACAAACCCGAAGTTGTTGAAAGAATCAAAGAGATGACAGAATCAGGCAAGTATCCTGCCAAACTTTGGGGCTAAGCACAGCCACCTGTTTAAAACACAGGGATATATAAAATACAAGTACCGGGAGATAAAATGATTTTACCAAAACTCGATCCTAATTTTGTACCAGCTATAATCTATAACAGAGAGTTCCTTAAGTATGCCGACAAGCCTTTCTCCATTGCGGTGGAAAGAGAAGACGGACTCATTTACCGTAAGGATACTTTCCTTTCAGATGATGCGACACAGAACTGTTTCTACGTTGAAAGACTTGTTAAAACTCTTCTTTGGGCCGCCGGCGGATTTAAAATCCACATGGCAGGAGACGAAGAAGTTTATAAATTCATAAAGGAAGCATACACAAGGGAAGGTCTCAGAAAGTTCGATGTGGATTTCTGGGAAACAACCTATGAAAGACCTTTTGAGGTGGTTCTTCACGATCTTAAGGATATGCCGGAAGAAAAGTCCGCTTCTGTTAAGATCGGACGTCACATGGATGGCTGCAGAATCGGCTTTGATGCCGGCGGCAGCGACATGAAGATTGCCGCAGTTAAGGACGGTGAAGTGATTCTTACCGATGAAATCACCTGGCTTCCTAAGGTAAATCCCGATGTGAATTACCACAGAGCCGAAATCAAAAAGGCCATCGAGAAGGCTGCCGCAGCGCTTCCGAGAGTAGATGCTGTAGGCATTTCCACAGCCGGCGTATTGGTTAAAAACAGAGCCATGGTAAGCTCTCTTTTCATGGCTGTTGATAAAGAAAAGTACGGCAACGAGGCCAAGAACGTTTACATAGATGTTCTTAAGGACCTGGGTTATAACATGGTTGTTGCCAACGACGGTGACGTAGCAGCTCTTGCCTGCTCAATGGCTCTTGATACCACAGGTATCCTTGGAATCGCCATGGGTACTTCCGAAGCCGGCGGATACATTGCACCCGACGGTTCTCTTAAGGGATACATGACAGAGCTGGCATTTGCCCCTGTTGATTACAACCCTGAAAGCTCAAGAGACCCCTGGTCAGGTGACTTTGGCGTTGGTGCGGAATACTTCTCCCAGGATGCGGTAATAAGACTTGCTCCAAAGGCAGGCATCGAAATCGACGCTAACCTTACACCTGCAGAGAAACTTAAAGTGGTTCAGGCTCTTATGGAACAGGATGATGAACGTGCTGCCAAGATTTTCGAGACCATCGGAACATACTTCGGATATGCCGTAGCATGGTACAACGAATTCTACGATATCAGAAATGTTCAGATTTCCGGCCGTGTAACCAGCGGTAAGGGCGGAGAGATCATTCTTAAGAATGCAGTTAAGCTTCTTAAGGCCGAGTTCCCGGAACTTGATGATAAAATTAAAATGTTCCTTCCGGGTGAGAAGGAAAGAAGAGTAGGACAGGCTGTAGCTGCAGCAAGTCTTTTCGAACTTTAGAATTATACACGGGCTCCCCTGATTTAAAATCGAGGGCAGGGTCCGTGTGTATTTAGTTAAAAATACTTAGAGGTGTTATATGAATCTTAAAAACGCGAAACTGTTAACCGGCGAAATCGTAAATATTATTGTTGAAGACGGCAAAATTGCTTCAATCACAAACAAGGATGTGGCAGATGCCTATGATTGCGAAGGTAAAACAATAATCCCCGGTCTCATTGATATTCATACTCACGGATGCATGGGCGCAGATACCATGGAAATGGACTTCGCAACCATGTGTGATAACTGGGCAAAGCACGGAACAACCTCGGTTTATCCT
>CACYBJ010000095.1 GCA_902772565.1 uncultured Lachnospiraceae bacterium
CGGCAGCATCTTCTTAACCGTCTCTTCAAGCACCAGCGGATCCAGCGGTTTTGTAAGGTACTCATCAAAGCCTTCGCTTAAGTATGTCTGTCTGCTGCCTGCCACGGCATTGGCCGTAAGTACTATGGTTTTGGTTTCTTTATTGAGAGAGCCGCTGTCGCTCTTAATCGCATGAAGAGTTTCGATTCCGTCGGGTTCGGGCATCATGTGATCAAGAAGGATAAGGTCGTACTTTTTCTCCTTGCAAAGTCTAATGGCCTCTCTGCCGTTATCACAGGTATCCGGCACTATGCCGTTTCTCCTGAGGAACAGTTTTACGATTTTAAGGTTAGAGCTGTTGTCATCCACCGCAAGGATCTTCGCCTCGGGAGCGGCAAATGCAGCAGCCGTGTTTTCATCTGCCCGGCGGACGTTTTTCTCCTCAAATCTTTCATCAAGGAGAATTCTGCTGCGACACTTTACCGGAAGTTTAACAAAGAACTCGGAACCTTTACCGTACTCGCTTTGGACGCCGTACTCACCCTTCATGGATTCTACTATGCTCTTTACTATGGCAAGTCCCAGTCCCGTGCCTTCTATGTTGATATTGGCTTTAATATCGGCTCTCGAAAAGGCATCAAACAGATGCTCCTGTTCTTCCTTTCGGATGCCCTTTCCCGTATCCTTAACGCGAAGTTCCAGATTGTATCCGTCGTCAGTGAAGCTGCCGCCGATTACCAGCGTTATACTTCCTGTTTCGGTATATTTAACAGCATTATTCAGATAGTTAATGAGTATCTGTCTGATTCTGAACTCGTCGGCGGTAAGTTCGTCAGGCACCTCGCCCGCAACCACCGTTTTAAGCTCAAGAGACTTTTCGGAGGCTCTTTCTCTTACAAGGGAGAGCACATCCGTAAGCATTTCGGATACGGAAAAATCCGTTTCCGTGATTTCCAGTTTTCCCGCTTCAATCTTCGTAAAATCCAGAACGTCGTTTACAAGCATAAGAAGCATTTTGCCGGAAGCCTTTATATTTCTTGAATAATCTTCAATGTTGTCGTCTTTATTCTCCCTAAGTATCATTTCATTCATGCCGAGAATGGAATTGATGGGAGTTCTGATTTCGTGAGACATGCTGGCAAGGAATCTGGTCTTGGCTTCGGAAATATCAATGGCTCTCTGCTTTTCCATGTTGATTTTTCTGAGGTCGTTTACCTCCTGAATAACCATGAAAGTAAGAAGGAAAGCAAGGCCGATAACTATGGGCACGGATTCCCTAAACACATAGATTCCCAGTATTATACTTGTAAGTTCAAAAAGACCGCCGAAGAGGAAGCCCAGAAAACCTATGAAGGTGTAGCGGTATTCCTCTATATTGCCCTGCAAAGCGTCAACAACAAGTATGGCTATGCCGGCAACGGAAAGAACCACAAGGACCGCATTTGCCACGTTGATTGCATTATAAATAGGCAGTATGCCTGAAAAATGAAGCACCGGCCAAACTATGGCATTAAGTACCGCAACGGCCATTACCGGAGACATACTGCCGGCATGGCGTCCATTCTGAATCGATGCCAGAAAAAGCCCAAGGGGCAGAGGGATGATCAGACAGAACATAAAGCTCAGCAGGCCGTTAACATGCTGCATTCCGAATACGAACGGAAACAGGAAAGAATCGGTTATCAGCCAGGCTGCTATTACGAATATACCTAAAGCACCGTAAAGCATGTTGATTTTATGCTTAAACAGGAATCCCAGAATGATACTTACTATCACTGCCACAAAAGAAAATATCAGCACGATAAATGAAAGTATGAATCCCGGCCCGGAGTTCCTGAAGATATAGTTGAATGCTCCCGAGTAAGTTCCCACAAAGGTTTCCGGAGCCTCTTCATCTATTTCCTGCAGATTCCTTCTTTCAATCACCAGTTCGGCACCAGAATCTTCGGATTTAAGGGGCACATACATATAGAATCTTTTAATGGAACCGCCGGGGATATTCGTATCCCTGTCTTCGTAAAACTCTCCTCTCAGCTCACCGTCAATATATACCAGTGCATCCTTTCTCGTATCAAAGAAAAAGTATTCATTGTCTCCGACATTTTCAGGCAGAGTAAGACTGACAAGCTGGTCACCGTTTTCGTTTTTTTCAATTCTGCTGTCTTTGATCACGCGCACCGTCTCTCTTTTAACAGAGAGGTCGCGGTCTAAAAGTCCGTAAAAAACAAAAACAAAGGCATTAAATACCAGCAGCAGGCAAAGAAGAATCTTTACCGTGTAAATGCTGATATCAAGAAGCCTTTGTTTTCCGTTCTTATTCATATTAAACCCCTTCCACACATCCTTATAAACAAACACATATTTATTATAGCATATACCGTTACGGATGAGAAGAAAAGGGAATAGATGGGCAATTTTTAAGCGAACCTTAATACTATATTAAACATTTTGATTTTTACGCTTATTTACATAAACAGTGCTTCCGAAAACGGCAGATGCCGACAGCATCATAAGAAGATAGATCATCTGGTCATAATCACCTGTTGCGGATGAAGAATCTCTTCTCTTGCCGCCTCCCTCGGTCTTCGGCACAAGATCAGGAATTGCGATATCGTGAACTCCGAGGCCGTTTCCTGAAGCTGCGCAAGCTCTTGCCCATGCGATATATGTTTCCTGAGCATGTGCTACAGGGATAATCATACCGTTACCGGCTAAAGTTGCCGCCGTACGCACCGCGGAACTGATACTGTAGTTTTCTCCCGGATTGTAGAAAAGTCCATAGCAGAGCACTCTTCTTGCAAGGGTAATATTCTGCTTTACATTAATAAGTTTTGCTCTGATATTTTCACCCACGTCTTTTCCGTACAGGTCTGTTACTTTCTTTATTACGGAAGGAGCAACGGCATCCAGAAGCTGACTGCAGCTGAAATCCGCAACTTCCGAAAGGGAATTAAGGGTCACATCATTCTTGTCCTTATCCTTTACTGTAAGAAGCATTGAATAAACAAGCGAAGATGCTTTGGAAATCGGCGCGCTTCCGTTCAGATTGCCGTACTCATCGGTACCGATGGCTTTTTCCAGCTCCTCGCTGTCGATTCCGGTAATCACCAAAGGAAGAACCATTAACAAAACTCGTCTTGCGGCATCTGCAGATGAAAGATCCGGATCATCATGATATGAAGAGCCCTCTTCGGCACCGTAGGCACACGCATAGAGGTAGGAAACAAGAGCATCTCTTACGGTAATTTCTTCTCCGTCCGAATACTTTTTACTGAATCCGCCGAAAAGAATAGGAATCATACCCTTTATATTTTCGGGAATCAGGCCTTCTATACTTGTAAGGGCCTTATCTCCCAGCATGTTATCCTGATGTTCGCAAAAATATGCTGCTGCGTCTTTAAAAAGATCGTCAAATGTGTAAGTAGACGGCGATACCTTTTTTCCCGTAAGGAATTCCACTGCATCCGCAATTACATACTGAACAGCTTCTTCCTCTGTTTTTGCCTTGCCGTCGGCGATATAGCGCTCACATGAAAACGCAAGTATCGAGTAGGCTATGGGCTCAACAACTATTGCCTGGTTAAGTTTTACATCCTTAACATCCGTATTGTCGGCCAAAAGACCTGCAAGAGCCGCGACGGTTGCAAGAATCTCCTGGGCACCGCCTGTGGCATAAACCTCTTTCGAATTAACAATCGTTGTCAGTGCGGCAAGCCTTGTTTCTTCGAAATCCTCCATGGTTCCGGCAGATGCCGACGTATCCTTCACAAGCTTAAGCTCGTCCAGATTAACATTGTAGAAAGAGAATTCTCTGAAATCACCGGCCTGATTATAGAAAGCTGCAGCCACAGCCGGACTGGTATCTACAAGCTGGCCTATCATTTCTTCGGCAGTTACCTTGCCGTCCGCATCTGACGTAAGTGCCTGGCCGTATTTGTCATAGCCCCATGCGGCCGGAAGAACCTTTGCAACAAGATCATTACCGGAGCAGGTGTTTCTGATGCCGTTAAAGCACTCATCGTGAAGGCTGACGGTTCCTGATGCTGTGCTTGTATAGGCCGTGCCGGAAGAGTCCGCCGAATATATGCCGCCGCGGGCGCCTTCAACACTTAAAGCCGTTGCTTTTTTTGTACCGTCTGTTATGCAGTTAGGTGCTGCATAGGTATAGCAGTAGATATTTTCCGGAGTTACATTTACATTGCTTCCCAGATAGGCTGCGCCGCCGTCCGCAAGGAAGCCTGCAGTAAGGTTACTTACTGCGCCGCCTCTGCTGTGTCCCGCAATCCAGAACTTCAGATCTCCTGAAATACCGTTATCGGAAATGTAATTCTTAACAAATCTGAGAACTTCGTCTCTGGCTGATTTA
>CACYBJ010000096.1 GCA_902772565.1 uncultured Lachnospiraceae bacterium
AACCGTCCGGATCTTAAAGTTCTTTATACAACTACCGATGCCTACGTACATGACTATGTACAGAGCGTAAGACCGGGTGCCGAGAACTACGAACCATTCAGAAACAAATACAGAACCAATGATGTTCTTTTAATAGACGACATCCAGTTCATTATTGATAAGGAAGCAACTCAGCTTGAATTTTTCCATACCTTTAATGAAATGAAGGAATCAGGACGTCAGATTATTATTTCATCCGACCGTCCTCCGAGAGAATTCACGGTACTTGAAGAAAGACTCAGATCACGTTTCGAAATGGGACTTACGGTTGATATCCAGCCTCCTACCTACGAAACAAGACTTGCAATCCTTAATAACAAGGCACAGTCTGAAAATATTTCCATAAAAAGCGAAGTTCTGGCTTACATTGCAGAGAATGTAAAACTCAACATCAGAGAGCTGGAAGGCGCATTCAACAGAATAGTAGCCATGGGAAGACTTCAGAGAAGAGAAATCAACATTGATTTTGCAACCGAAGCCTTAAAGGACATTATCAGTCCCAATGAAAAGCAGGTTATTACTCCCGAAAGAGTAATAAGAGTGGTAGCCGATCACTATAACCTTACGGAGGCTCAGCTTGCATCATCGGACAGAAGCAAAAACATTGCTCATCCAAGACAGATATCAATGTACCTTTGCTCAAAGCTTTGTCCCGACTCTTCCTTAAATGATATAGCCAAGTGTCTTGGAGACAGAGATCACTCTACCATTATTCACGGAAGAGATACCATTAAGAACAAACTCGAAAAGGATGAATCTCTTAAAAATAATATAGAAACCATCATTAAAAAGATTAATCCACCGGATTAAGTGGATAAGTATGTTGAAAAGCTGTTAGCAGCCCTTTGATAGATTTAATAGCATTCTTTTAGAATTTTTTCCTGCAGGATTTTAATCCAAATAACATGTTTATTATCCTGATTTTATCCAACAGGGTTTTAACAGGGGTTTTCCAAGTAACAGCAAGGCTTTGAGCCACTTATCAACAAATCCACAGCCCTTATTATTATTATTATATTTATATAATAATTAAAAAGGCGGCGTCACCTTCGGTGAAAATACTTCAGTAAGCTTAATAACTGTCCTATAAATGAATGTTTATAACCAGGGAGGAATTAAAATGATTTTCCATTGTCAGCAGAATGAAATCGTAAATGCTATCAATACCGGTATTAAAGCTATTTCTACCAGAACCACAATGCCTATACTTGAATGCTTCTATCTTGAAGCATCCAATGATGAATTAAAAATCACATCCAATAACATGGAGCTTGGTATCAAAACAACCATTCCTGCAAGAGTGGAAGAATCCGGAACCGTATGTCTTAACGCAAAGATGCTTTCAGACATTATTCACAAGCTTCCCGACGAGATGATCAGGTTCAACATCAATGATTCCTTTATGGCTGTTATTTCCTGCGGAAAGATAAAGATGACCATCGGAGGACAGAGCGGTGATGATTATCCTCTTCTTACGGAAATAGAAAGAGAAAAGTGCATAACAATCAGTTCTTTAGGTCTTAAAGATATTATCAGACAGACTATCTTTTCCATTTCCGACAACGAAACCACCAAGGTTCTGACAGGTGAGCATTTTGAAATCAATGGCGATGAGCTTCGCGTATCTGCCTGCGATACTCACAGAATAGCCATCAGAAAGATGCAGCTTAAGGAATCCTATGATGCAGTGGATGTAGTTATTCCCGGAAAATCTCTTATAGAACTTAATAAAATACTTGAAAGCGATGCGGAAAAGAATGTTAATCTCTTCGTTACAAACAATACTGTAATGTTTGAAATGGACAATACTATCATTCTTTCAAGACTCATTGAAGCCAAGTATCTTAATATTAACCAGATGATCAGCAATGATTTTGAAACAAAGATTGTTGTTAACAAGAAAAAACTCTACGATTGTCTGGACAGAGCTACTCTTTTTGCAAGAGAGTCAGAAAGAAAGCCTATCATCTTTAACATCTACGATGAAAGAATGGCTCTTAACATGAATTCAACAATCGGTACGGCAGATGACGAGCTGGACATCGAAAAAGAAGGAAAGAATCTCATGATAGGTTTCAATCCAAAGTTCTTTATTGATGTTATACGTGCAATCGATGATGAGGAAATCACCATCTACATGACCAACCAGAAGGCACCATGCTATATCAGAAGTAACGACGGTTCCTATAATTACCTTGTTCTTCCGGTACAGTTTAATGCATCTGTATAATAAAAAATTCGAAAGATATTAGTTTGAAACATGGAAACAGTAACAATCAGAGATGAATTTATAAAACTCGGTCAGGCTCTTAAGCTTGCCGGACTTGTGGGTTCGGGAGTCGAAGCCAAAGACGTAATTGCAGATGGCGAAGTAAAGGTAAACGGTGAAGTTGAAACCAGAAGAGGAAAAAAACTCTATAAGGGCGATACCGTAGAATTTGCCGGACAGGCATTTGTCATAGATTAATGATCATTAAAGCATTACAACTTAAGGATTTCAGAAATTATGAAAATCTGGACATAGGTTTTTCCGAGAAGACCAACATCTTTTACGGTGACAATGCCCAGGGAAAGACCAACATACTGGAATCGATTTTTCTGATGGCCACCACGAAGTCCTACAGAGGGGCCAAGGAAAAAGAAATGATAAGGCATGATTCGGGAGAGTCCCACATCCGTATTGTGATGAATAAAATGGGTGCCGATCACAGAATGGATATGCACCTTAAAAAGAATTCTCCCAAGGGAGCTGCCATAGACGGTATACCCATCAGGAGAAGTTCCGAACTTTACGGAATGCTTCATGTCATATCTTTTTCTCCCGAGGACTTAACTCTTATAAAAAACGGTCCTTCAGAAAGAAGAAGATTCATGGACATGGAACTCTGCCAGCTTGACAGAGTATACTTCTCAAATCTTGCAAGTTACGGCAAAGCTCTTGCCCAGAGGAATAATCTTCTTAAGCAGATAGACCGGGACCGCGCACTTGCGGCAACCATAGATATCTGGAACGAGCAGCTTGTAAAGTATGGAACGGAAATAATAAAAGCCCGTGAGGATTTTATAAACAGTCTGGCGCCGGTGCTTTGTAAAAAGCATGAAAGCATCAGCAGCGGAAAAGAAAAGCTCAGAATCGAGTATGTTAAGAATACCCGTGAAGAAGAGTTTTTGGAAAAGCTGGAAAAGAGCCTCGACAGGGACATTTATCTGAAGGCCACATCCTACGGACCACACAAGGACGACCTGGCATTTTTTATTAATGATGACAATGTCAGAATATACGGTTCCCAGGGTCAGCAAAGGACGGCAGCACTTTCTCTTAAACTTTCAGAAATAGAACTGGTTAAGAAAAGAATAGGCGACAGTCCGGTTCTGCTTCTGGATGATGTCCTTTCAGAACTGGACAGAAACAGACAGAACAGTCTTCTTAACGAAATTAAGGAAGTACAGACATTTATCACCTGTACGGGACTTGAAGAATTTATAGAAAGCCGCAGCAGCGACAACAGAATTTTCCACATCGAAGGCGGAAAAGTAATACTTGGAGGTTAAACATGGACAACGAAAGGGTTGAACAGGAATACGGAGCGGAACAGATACAAATCCTGGAAGGTCTCGATCCCGTAAGAAAGAGACCGGGTATGTATATCGGTACCACTTCTGCCAGAGGTCTTCACCATCTTGTTTACGAAATAGTGGACAACGCGGTGGATGAAGCTCTTGCCGGTTACTGTACCGAAATCAATGTTACCATCAACAACGACGGTTCCATTACGGTAGAGGATAACGGCCGAGGCATTCCCGTTGACAAAAACAAGGAAAAAGGCATCTCGTCCGTAGAAGTAGTATTTACCATACTTCACGCCGGTGGAAAGTTCGGCGGCGGCGGATACAAAGTATCCGGCGGTCTTCACGGCGTAGGTGCATCTGTCGTAAATGCTCTTTCCACATGGCTTCAGGTAGAAGTAAGACATGACGGACACAAGTATTACCAGAAGTATAACCGCGGTGTGGCTGAGAAGCCCCTTGAGCAGGTAGGTACGGCAACCACAACTGGAACCACCGTTACTTTCCTTCCGGATCCGGAAATCTTTACCGAAACCACCGTATTTGACTATGATACCTTAAAGACACGTCTTCGTGAGATGGCATTCCTTACCAAGGGTCTGCGCATCTGCCTTCATGACAGAAGAGAAGGACAAGAGCGCGATCATAATTTCCACTATGAAGGCGGTATTATCGAGTACGTTAAGTATCTTAACAAGGCAAATACAGCCCTCTACCCGGAAGTTTTCTACTGTGAAGGCACTGTAGGGGATGTGGAAGTTGAAGTAGCACTTCAGCACAATGACGGTTATTCCGAAATGGTCAACGGTTTTGTAAATAATATTATTACTCCCGAAGGCGGAACACACATCGTCGGTTTCAGAAATGCTCTTACCAAGACATTTAACAATTATGCCAAGAAGAATAAGCTCATTAAGGAGAATGAGGAAAACCTTTCCGGTGAAGATATCCGTGAAGGACTTACAGCAATCGTAAGGAGCAAAATCCCCGAGCCTCAGTTTGAAGGACAGACCAAGCAGAAACTTGGTAACTCCGAAGCAAGAGGAGCGGTGGACAGCATTGTTTCCGAAAAACTAACTTACTTCCTTGAGCAGAATCCGGGTATCGGAAAAGTAATAGTTGAGAAATCCCTTCTTGCACAGCGCGCAAGAGAAGCTGCAAGAAAGGCCAAGGAACTTACCAGAAGAAAATCCGCCCTTGAGGGCATGTCACTTCCGGGTAAGCTTGCGGACTGCTCCGACAAGGATCCGGAGAAGTGCGAAATTTTCATAGTCGATGGAGATTCCGCCGGCGGCTCGGCCAAAACAGCAAGAAGCCGTGCGACTCAGGCTATCCTTCCTCTCAGAGGTAAGATCCTTAACGTTGAGAAGGCAAGACTTGACCATGCTCTTTCCAATGCGGAAATCCAGGCAATGATCACCGCCTTCGGCACAGGCATTCATGATGATTTCGATATCAGCAAATTAAGATATCACAAAATCATTATCATGACAGATGCCGACGTGGACGGCGCCCACATTGCAACACTGCTTCTTACCTTCATGTACAGATTCATGCCCGAACTTATCAAGCAGGGCTATGTATATCTGGCAACACCTCCTCTCTACAAGATTGAGAAGAACAAGAAGGTATGGTACGCATACAACGACGACGAACTTAATAAGATCATGACTGAAATCGGTCGTGATTCAAGCAATAAGGTTCAGCGTTACAAGGGTCTCGGAGAAATGGATGCCGAGCAGCTCTGGGAAACAACCATGGATCCCGAGAAGAGAATCCTTAAGCGCGTAAACATGGACAACGATGCTTTAAGCGAACTGGATGTTACTTTCAGAATCCTCATGGGTGACGAAGTAGATCCCCGAAGAGAATTCATCGAAGCCAATGCCAAGTATGCGGAGAATATTGATATCTAAACCGTAAGGAAGGAAATACATGGACGAACATATCTTTGATCAGATTAATGACGTCGATCTGAAAAAAACAATGGAGAAATCCTACATTGAATATGCCATGTCAGTTATCGCATCCCGAGCACTTCCGGATGCGAGAGACGGACTTAAGCCTGTTCAGCGCAGAATTCTCTATGCAATGATAGAGCTGAATAATACGCCGGATAAGCCTCACAGAAAATGTGCCCGTATCGTCGGTGATACCATGGGTAAATACCATCCTCACGGTGACAGCTCAATTTACGGCGCACTTGTTAACATGGCACAGGACTGGTCTACCAGATATCCGCTTGTTGACGGACACGGAAACTTCGGTTCGGTGGACGGCGACGGCGCTGCTGCCATGCGATATACCGAAGCAAGACTCTCCAAGATTTCCATGGAGATGCTTTCGGACATAAACAAAGACACAGTTGATTTTGTACCGAACTTCGACGAGACCGAAAAGGAACCGACGGTACTTCCGTCAAGAATTCCAAACCTTCTCGTAAACGGTACTTCCGGTATTGCCGTAGGTATGGCTACCAACATTCCTCCTCATAACCTGGGAGAAATCGTAGATGCGGTAGTTAAGATCATCGACAATAAACTTCAGGATCTGGACACATCCATCGAAGAAATCATGGAAATAGTTAAAGGTCCCGACTTCCCTACCGGCGCCCACATTTTAGGTACCAGAGGTATTATCGATGCCTATACCACCGGCCGCGGCAAAATCAGAGTACGCGCGGTGACCAACATCGAGCCTATGGACAACGGTAAGAACAGAATTATCGTAACCGAACTTCCATATGCCGTTAATAAAGCAAAACTCATTGAGAAAATCGCAGAACTTGTAAGAAACAAGAGAATCGACGGAATCACAGACCTTCGCGACGAATCAAACCGCGAAGGTATGAGAATTGTTATCGAGCTTCGCCGCGATGCCAACCCTCAGGTTGTACTTAATCATCTTTACAAGCACACACAGATGCAGGACACCTTCGGTGTTATCCTTCTGGCCCTCGTAGGCGGCGAGCCGAAGATACTTACTCTTCTTGATATGCTCAATGTATATCTTTCACATCAGGAAGAAGTAGTTCGCAGAAGAACAGCATACGACCTTGCCAAGGCCGAAGAACGTGCTCACATTTTGGAAGCCCTTCTCAGAGCTCTTGATGTAATCGATGAAATCATCGCCATCATCAGAGCATCCAAGAATGCACAGGCAGCCAAAGAGTCTCTTATGAATGCATTTGCCTTTGATGATGTTCAGGCACAGGCAATCGTAGACATGAGACTCCGTCAGCTTACCGGTCTGGAAAGAGAAAGACTCCAGAACGAATATGACGAGCTTAAAAAACTGATAGAAGAATACAAAGCTATCCTGGCAGATGAAAAGAAACTTCTTCAGGTAGTTAAAGAAGAAATCATCGAAATCGCTGCAAAGTACAGAGATGACAGAAGAACGGAAATCGTATTTGACGAGTCCGAAATGAGCATCGAGGATTTCGTACCGAACGATGCAACAGTTATTACCATGACCAGAAGAGGATATATCAAGAGAATGTCTCCTGATAATTTCCGCGTTCAGAATCGTGGCGGTAAGGGCATCCGCGGCATGCAGACCATAGAGGATGATGTAATAGAGAACATCTTTACAACCACCAACCATAAGCTGCTGCTGTTCTTTACCAACAAGGGACGAGTTTATAAACTTAAGGCCTACCAGATTCCGGAGGCTTCAAGAACATCCCGCGGAATTGCCATAGTAAACCTTCTCATGCTTCAGCCTGAGGAGAAAATCCAGGCAATCATTCCTATCGATAACTTCGACCAGGGCGGCAATCTTATCATGGCCACCGTAGGCGGAACCATTAAGAAGACACCGCTTAAGGCCTATGAGAACATCCGAAAGATCGGTATCCAGGCTATCACTCTTCGTGACGACGACAGCCTGGTGGAAGTAAATATCTCCAGCGGCGAGGATATTATTACCATGGTAACCGCAGAAGGTATGTCCATCACTTTCAACGAAACCGATGTACGTGAAACCGGCCGAAGCGCAATGGGCGTTCGCGGTATGAACATTTCAGAGGGCGACCGTGTGGTAGGCATGCAGATTGCCAACGCCGGAACCTACTTCCTCTTCATTACCGAAAAGGGTATGGGCAAGAGAACCGTAGCTACCGAGTTCAGAAGCCAGAAGCGTGGCGGTAAGGGTCTTATCTGCTACAGGATCACTGAAAAGACAGGTGCTCTTGTGGGAATGAAGGCCGTAGAAGATGACATGGATGTGATCATGATCACCGACGAAGGCATTATCATCCGTACCGGCGTTGATTCCATCAGCGTAATCGGACGAAACACCTCCGGCGTTAAGTGCATGAATATCAAGGACGAGAACATCTCCGTGGCAAGTATCGCCGTAACAGAAAAAGATACCGAGGCAGATACCGCATCCGCCGAAGAAAATGTCGACGGAGCATCCGATGAGGAGAATGAGGCAGATACCGCATCCGCCGAAGAAAAAGCCGACGAATCAGCCGAGGATAAAACCGAGGCAGATGCAAACGAACAGTAAAACCGGGCAGCGGTCCCGAGGGACCGCGTAAACACCGGAAAATCATACAGGAGGTATAATATGTTACAGAACAGACCTGACAACATGGAAAGAATTACAACTTCCGAACAGGCAAAGGCTTATATCGACGAGCAGATTGCTCTCATGCGCGAGCAGATCGGCGATAAGAAAGTGCTCCTTGCTCTTTCGGGCGGCGTGGACTCATCTGTTGTTGCCGCACTTCTTATCAAGGCAGTGGGACAGCAGCTTGTGTGCGTGCATGTAAACCACGGATTGCTCAGAAAAGGCGAGCCGGAGCAGGTAATTAACGTATTTGGAAAGGAACTGGGTGCAAACCTTGTTTATGTTGATGCCACAGACCGTTTCCTTGACAAGCTGGCAGGCGTAACAGATCCTGAACAGAAGAGAAAGATTATCGGCGGAGAGTTCATCGAAGTATTTGCCGAAGAAGCAAGAAAACTTGACGGTATTGATTTCCTCGCACAGGGAACCATCTGGCCGGACATCCTTGAAAGTGAGGCAGGAATCAAGGCTCATCATAACGCAGGCGGACTTCCGGAGGACATGAAGTTCGAACTTGTTGAGCCTGTCCGCATGCTCTTTAAGGACGAAGTACGTGTAGTAGGTAAGGAACTTGGCCTTCCCGACAACATGGTATTCCGTCAGCCGTTCCCGGGACCGGGTCTCGGCGTAAGATGCCCCGGCGCAATCACAAGAGACCGTCTTGAGGCAGTCCGCGAGTCAGATGCCATCCTCCGTGAAGAGTTCGAAAAGAACGGCCTTGCAGGAAAGGTATGGCAGTATTTCACCGTAGTGCCCGACTTTAAGTCCACAGGCGTTAAGAACGGCAAGAGAACATTTGACTGGCCATGCATCATCCGCGCCATTAACACTACAGACGTTATGGAAGTTACGGTGGAGCATCTGTCAGATGAGCTCATCGACCATCTTGTTAACAGAATCATTTCGGAAGTTCCGGGAATCAACCGCGTACTCTTTGATTACACACCAAAGCCGCCGGCAACGGTTGAATATGAATAAATCGATTTAAAACACGCCCACAAGCTTGCTGCAGGGCGTGTTTTTTATTGGCCGATTGCTTCAAAGCAAAGACGTATACGTAAATGATAAAAACGCGTGACAAAGAACGAGATTGGTGTTAAGGTTTTAGTGGGATAAAAAGATTTAGGGAGTAACTCAATGTATTATGCAAGAGTCGGCATGTTGGCTATGGCG
>CACYBJ010000097.1 GCA_902772565.1 uncultured Lachnospiraceae bacterium
GCGGTATCTTTCGGCAGATGCCACACTCTGGCCCTCACTGACCTTTATATCTCTTGCGGCAGTGTCGGTGGCATGTCCGTCGAACCAAATTTCGCCGTACTCCGTATATTTAAGACGCTCCACTCTTGTGGGATCCTGATGAACGCATCCGTCCATGCAGTCAAAAAGCACAAGGGACGGCACGCTTACGGATGCATCTGCCTCGGGATCGGCTTCGGAATCAAATTCCAGAGCAATAATCTCGCCACTCAGCTGCAGACCGTCAGACGCTGTCTTTTTGTAGTCTCCGAAGGAAATGACGCTTACTATGTTAAGGTCCAGAGACTTCTTCTTAATGTCATATTCGTCGGACTGGCGCATGTTGTAATTCTTATCTTCGTCGATAAGACCGATCATTATCTTTACAAACTCCGGATCCAGCTGGGTTCCGGATGCCTTTAACATTTCTTCTCTTACGGTGCTCTGAGGAAGAATAACGCTGTAGCTCCGCTTGGAGGTCATGGCGTCGTAAACATCTGCCACGGCAACGATTCTGGCTATTTCGGGGATGTGCTTGCCTTTAAGTCCTTCGGGATAGCCGTTGCCGTCGTATCTTTCGTGATGATACTTGGCGCCGAGAGCCAGATACGGAAATTCATCGATAGCTTCAAGTATCTTGCCGCCCACTGCCGGGTGTTCCCTTGCAATATCCCTTTCTTCGGAAGTAAGACCGGTCTTTTTGTTCAATATTCCGTCGGGAGTACCGATTTTGCCTATGTCATGAAGGAGAGCCGCATAGTAAACCTCGTCGCACTCGTCCTCACTCTTACCGTATCTTTCCGCTATCTTGCGGGCGTACTTCGCCACGCGGCCGGAATGGCCCTGGGTATAAGCGTCTTTCGCGTCTATGGCCGTTGCCAGGGCAGATGCGGTCTGGGTAAAGAGACTACGCATCTTCCGGCGTTCTTTTTTGAGATATTTCACTTCCAGATCGTTGGCCTTCTTCACCGTATCATTTACGTCCCAAAGAACGAAAACATAAAGGGTGACCGCCAGAAATACTATGGACATGTTGGTAAGCGAAAGCCCGTAGGTAAATATCTGAACTATGGCTGCGGCAATGGGAAGGGAGCTGAAAAGCACTTCCGGAATCAGTATGCGCTTTCTGAAATTCTTCCGATGGAGCCAGATCACAACCAGCTGAATAAGGAGCACCAAAACCGGCACCACATAACTGATAAGGAATCCCTTTCCTCTTACGTAGCGGTTTTTGGAATCAAACCTGTAATAGACTCCCGTGAACTGGGAAATCACAACCATTATCTGCCCGAAGTAAATAAATGCTCTCGCAATCTTAAGTCCCAAAGGTGACCTGCCCTCTTCGGCAGATGCAAGAAGGTCGTCCAGATAAAGATTAAAGGCATGCATTACTGAAAGGCTTAGGAAGAACACAAAGAAGTTTGTGATTCTCACCATAATATAGCCCGTGTCGGTGGTATTGCCTCTGAAAATATAGGCATATCTGTCCGCCACAAGAAGCAGTCCCGAGCACAGTTCCATGTACAGAAGGGTGAACTTCCTCTTTTTGGGCAAAGTATTAGTAATCGCCACAAACACAGCCACTGTAAAGCATATGCCTGATAGCGCTAACATAATACTAAGTTGGTGAAGTCTTAAAAACTCAGCCATGCCTTTACTCCGTTACTTAAGCATCATTTCCTCGGGAAGATGCTTCATAATAGTTTTCTCGAGCATTACGGTATCTATCGGTTTTGTAAGATAGCCGTTAAAGCCCTTTGATACGTAGAATTCCTCGCCGCCTGCGGTGGTGTTGGCCGTGAGGGCATAAACCGGAAGGTCCGGATAGGACTCACGAATGTGTTTGATGGTTTCTATGCCGTCCATGCCGGGCATCATGTGATCCAGGAATACAACGTCAAATCTGCTGTATTTAAGCTTCTCAAGACACTCCGGACCGCTTTCGGCGGTGGTGATGAAAATCTTGGTAGGCTTAAGAAGTCCCCTGATAACGCTAAGGTTCATAGGCTCGTCGTCCACCACGAGAATGTCTGCATCCGGCGCTATAAACTGAGGCTTATAGGATCCTCTGGCGCTGATGTCCTCTTTAATATTAAACCTGCCCACAGGTGTGGGATCCACTATTTTCTGGTCAATAATCAGAGAGAACTCGGAACCCTGACCGTAAATGCTTTCGCAGGTAAGTTTTCCGCCCATAAGTTCGGAATACTGTCTGGAAATATCAAGTCCCAGACCGGTTCCCTTAATAGCTGTATTCTTCTCCTGATCGAACCTTTCGTAGGCTGTAAAGATCTTGTCCAGATCTTCTTCTTTTATGCCCATGCCCGTGTCTCTTACGGAGAATTCAAGGGTACATGTGCTTTCGCCTATTTTAGATGTAATCACGGAGAAAGTAACGGTGCCGGCTTCGGTATACTTGGCAGCGTTGGAAAGCAGATTCATAACTATCTGCCTTATTTTGTTCATGTCGCCGTACAAACGTCTCGGAAGATCGTCGGATACCTTAACAACAAAGTCAAGATCGTGCTCTTTTATGAGAGGTTCTGTCATTCCTGCCAGGTTTCTGATGAATTCCGCCGGGTCGTACTCGTTCTCGGAGAGACGCATCTCGCCGGTTTCTATCTTTGAAATATCGAAAAGGTCGTCCACCAGACCCAGAAGTGATTCAGATGCGATCTTAATATCGTGTGCGTGTCCCAGTACCGTCCTGCAGTACTCCTCGGGTACATTGGCCGTATCCTCCCGGAGTATCATCTCGTCAACACCCATAATGGTACTGATAGGTGTTCTGATTTCGTGGGACATGTTGGCAAGGAATCTGGCCTTGGCTTCGTTGGCCTTTTCCGCCTCGTCCTTGGCAAGACGAATCTGCCTGTACTGGCTCTTTACGATTGTGCCTACCATTACTCGCCATACGATGAAACCTACTACAAGGGCAAGGAGAGCTGCAAAGAGCACTCGAACCGCCACTATCTCAAGGAGTTTCGGCTTCTTTACGATAGTATAGGTCATCTCCTGATAAACCGTACCCGTAGCCGGGCTTATTATCTGGATATGAAGTTTATAGGTTCCGTAAGGAAGCTCCGTGTATTCAAGGCTTCCCAGGTCCTTCTGGGTGGCTGTAAGACCTGTATCGTCAAGGCCCTCCAGGTACATATGAACCGTAGGATTGGCCATGGTATAGTCAAGTATTGCGGCAGATATCTGAAGTCTTCCGCTTCCCGCCGGCAGAGTGTACTTTCCGGAAGAATCCGGAGTCACCGCCTTGCCGCCGAAGGTAAGGGAACGTATGCCCAGAATAATGTCGGATCTGGTCTCGTAATAGCCCTGAAGGCTGAACTTGCACACGCCGGTACGGCCGCAAAGGTAGAGATTGCCTTCGTCGTCCACCGCACTGTAGGCATTACCCGTAGGAACCACAGGAAGGCCGTTGGCTATGGTATAGAGGCGGTAATCGTCAACCTTGTTATTAAGGACTTTGTCGGAATCCACATTGTAAAGGCCGTAGGAAGATACTATCCACAGTGTATCGTCATCGGCATAGTAAATATCAAAATTGTTAGTATATGGGAAGGTGGTTACATTCTTAATGAGACCATCCTTCATGTACTCAAGAGAGTTGGATGTGATGATCCAGAACACGCCTCTCTCTTCGTCTTTTTTGATTCTCATGACAACGTCGCTGGTAAGCCCTTCTTCACGGCCCAGAGGCATAACCTTGCTTCCGTCGATTATATACATGCCGCCGCCGTCGGAGCCGGCAAGAATTTCGCCGTTATCACCTTCCACCACCGTAAGAATGGTAAGGTTCATAAGGCCGTCGCTGTCATCAATATTGCGGACCACTTCGCCGTCTTTAATAACGGAGATACCGTGGTTTGTACCTACTGCAATGCTGCCGTCGGAGAATTCCTCTATGCATCTGACGCCGTTATCTGAAAGCCCCGTTTCTTCGTTGTAGACGATTATTTCCTCATCCGGGGTGTAGCAAAGGAGACCCTTGCCGTTGTTGTAACAGCCTATCCAGAGATTATTCTTTGAATCCTTGATAATACAGCGGATACGTGTTTCGCCGATGTAGTCCGTCAGTTCATCGTTAATATAGGCGTTCGGAAGCTGTATAATGTCCAGTCCCCTGTCCGTTCCGGCATAAACGCATCCGTCCCTGACAGCCGTACTGTTGACAACTTCCGGCTCCAGATCGACCAAAGAAGTAATGTCCGAAAAGGATGAACTTACGATTTTCATGACACCCTGTCTTGAAGAAGCAAGCCAGAGATTGCCCTGGTAATCGGAGGTGATCATCTCAATGGAGTTTTTCATGGGAATATTGGTGAGCTGTTCGAAGTAACCTTCTTCGCTTATCCAGCCTGCACCCGAATCGGAGCAAACCCAGATTTTATCGCACTCGTAGGAAATATAGGTACATCTTTCAAGAGGATATATTCCTATTTCCTCATACTTGTGGGTATCTTCTCCGAAAACACCGTGATATACGTATTCGGACTCGCTTCCGATGTAAACCTTGTCACTGTTTAAGGGGTCGGGATAAATGGCTGTTACGGGACTGTCCGTGTCAAAGGCGTCCATGAAGGATGTTACTTTGCCATTTTCAATGCAGAAAGCGTTTCCGTCTTTGGTATTGCCGTATATCTTGCCCTTAACCTCGGGACAGAGTCTGGTAATGCTCCGGTTTTTAAGGCGCTCATCCTCAAAAAGAGTCACTTCATACTTATCATTAATCGTAACTATGCCGCCTGCGGTGCCGACCCACATGGTACCGTCGGAAGCCTCGGAAAATGTACGTACCGAAGATGAAGGCAGACCCTCTTTGTAGGTGATATGGGTTCTCTTATCCTTGTCGATAACAACTATGCCGTTATCGTTGGTGGCAACCCATATTCTGCCCTTTGTATCCTCATACATGCTTCGGCCGTTGGTGAGTCCGCTGCCGGAATCAAGCCTTTCGAAATCATCACCGTCATACTTGATGATTCCGCTGTATCCGCCGATAAGAATATAGCCTTCGGAAGTGGAAAGTATGCAGTTGGCATCGGAGGTAGGAAGTCCGTTGGTTCCGTCGTAAAGCACGGCGGTGCTGCCCTTTCCCTCAATCTGGCCCGTAACTGCGTATCCGCCGCCTATGTGACGGAAATCGTCGGATTCTTCCTCTTCGGCAGATGCAAACATAAGCGCCGTTGCCGAAAGGGATAAGGCCAGGGCAAATGCCGCTGCCGAACGGGATAACTTTTTAAATTTTTCAAATCTCATCCGGCACCTCCTGCCTTGCTTGCTCGTTAACATATTCGCTGACTGATTGATAATCGCTTTACGCGTTCTGAAACTTTTTAAGAACCTTCTTTACTTCGTCAAGGTTTTCCATGAATACTTCTACACACTTGGGATCGAACTGAGTGCCCGAACCCTCCTGCAGAATAGCCAGAGCCTTCTCCAACGGGAAAGCCGGCTTATAAACTCGGGGTGATGTGAGGGCGTCGAAAACATCTGCCACAGCCATAACTCTTGCGGCAAGAGGGATAACTTCGCCGTGAAGTTTCTCCGGATATCCCCTTCCGTCCCATCTTTCGTGATGGTAGGCGGCCATGTTCCGGGCTTCCTTAAGGTAGCTTTCACCCTGGACGGTACTGATGGCATCTTCCAGAATGTGCTTGCCCGCCGTGGTATGGGTCTTCATGATCTCGTACTCTTCGTCGGTAAGTTTGCCCGGCTTGTTAAGTATGGTATCGGATACATTGATCTTGCCCACATCATGAAGAGGAGCCGACATTTCAACGTCCGCAATATATTTGTCATTAAGCTTTTCGGGATAGTAGCCCTTACGCTTAAGTCCTTCAAGAATTATCCGTACGTAGGCTGCGGTCTTCTGTACATGGGCTCCCGTATCGGAGTCGCGGCTTTCAACCATGTTGGCCATGGTGACAATGAGACCGTTCTGCATTTTTTCGTTGGCCCGGGCAAAGTAGCGGATACGCCTTGTCTGCTCCGCATTGTTTACGGCCATTCGGCAGATGGCATCGTACAACTGCTCCACCTCGTCGCCGGTGTTGATATCCAGGGCCTTTAATTTGCCTACATTTTTGTCCATTTCATCCTGGTCCAGATCCTCAAAGGAAAGATCCTCTGCCGCACGCACCATACTCTTGATTGGGTATACCAGTCTCATTCTGGAAATCCAGATACTGAATATTACCACCACCAGGAAGAATCCGGAGAAAATAAGGAGAATCTTAACGATGTACTCCTTTACATAGCCGGAGAAGTAAACCAGAGAAATATCCGCACCCGTATAGCATACGGTTCTGCCTTCGTCGTTCTTTACGGGACAGTAGATTGTAAGGAGCCATCCGAACACACCGTCGGATTCCACGGCCTTTATTTCATTGCCGGCTATCAGCTCGTCCTTAAACTCTTCGAACTCCACATCGAAAGGAACTACCTCACCGGGCTCGTA